>CAJBYM010000139.1 GCA_903959815.1 Candidatus Omnitrophota bacterium | reverse complement strand
CGGCGCGCCTACGCTTGGCGCCAACGACGCCTTAATTACCGGCGATCTTGTTGTGGACGGAGCGATTTATGGTGATGCGACATACCTTTTAAACCTCCCTAGTGGATCAGGCACGGTCAATAGCGGCACGTCGGGGCGTTTCGCCTATTACGCTGCGACGGGAACGTCGGTCAGTGATCAGACTGCGCTTTATACAGATGGAACCAACGTCGGTATTGGGACAACAGTGCCCAACTACAAACTAGATGTGATGGGGGCAATAAGTTCTCAGGTTACTGGAACGGGGCCCACTTCTAACACTTCGTATGCCAATTTCACAGCTTACAATCCTTTAAATGGTTATCCAACGGCAGCGTTTCAAATTGGTCAAAATGATTCCGACATTAGCATATCATTTGGTGTTGCACCGTTGTTTTCATCTCCTGGAGTTCAGAAAACAGCAACGCTTGTGGCTTCAACGAATAAAAATGCACAAGAAGATGGGAGCTACCAGGCATTAATTAGGCAAAGCACTTCATTGATGAGTATTGCTTCTGTGTTCAGATCGGAAACGGCTCCAGGTGGGGCGCCAATTGCGTTCCTGCCTGGCAATGTTGAAGCAGTGCGAATTTTACAAAGCGGCAACGTCGGTATCGGGACAACGCTGCCTGTCGCGAAAATTCATGTGGGTGCGGGCACACCTGATGCCATGTCGATCACCGGCAGGGATCTTTATGTTAAAGGTAATATTGAGCTTGATGGCAAGATCTACGGCGATGGTTCTCAATTGACCGGACTTACGTCCAGTCAATGGACCACGTCCGGGGCCAATATTTATTATAATACAGGTAACGTTGGTATTGGAACGACGATACCGAATTTCCCCTTAGATATTATAGGTACTGTTAAGGTGACAAATATATTTTCTACGGGAGCAACATCTTTGGGGAGCGGACTTATAAACATGTATCCGATTTCAGATGGTAAGATGAGAATAACAAATGCAGCAGTAAATGGTTTTGATGCTGTAGTTTTTGGCAATGCTACATCGGCATTTCCCTCGTTGAAGCGAAATGGGGCTAATTTTCAGATAATAGCAGGCGATGACGCGGGGAACGCGGGTCTTTTTGTTACCGGCAACGTCGGCATCGGGACCACGGACCCGCTGGCCCATTTGCAAGTCGGTGCTGGCCTCAAAACGGTCAGCGGCGCGCCTACGCTTGGCACCAACGACGCCTTAATCACCGGTAATCTTGTTGTGGATGGCGCTATTTACGGTGATGCGACATACCTTTTAAACCTCCCCAGTGGATCAGGCACGGTCAATAGCGGCACGTCTGGGCGTTTCGCTTATTACGCTGCGACGGGAACGTCGGTTAGTGATCAGACTGCGCTTTATACAGATGCAACCAATGTTGGTATCGGATCAGCTTCCCCTATCTCATTATTAGACGTTGCCGGGACAGCGCAGCTGCGTGGCGCTGCGGGCGGAACGGGGCTTTATGTAGATGCTGCCGGCAATGTTGGCATTGGGACGACGGCACCAATCAATACATTTGAAGTTGCATCTTTGATCAATTTTAATAACACGGACAATAATACTAAGTTGGGGTATCAGGCTGGGAAAAACATTATCAGCGGTGCTTCGGGTAATATTTTTGTTGGTTATCAGGCCGGTTTGTCGAGTGTTGCATCGTCAACGGCTGCGGCCGATAATAACGTTGCGATAGGGTATCAGTCATTTAATATGAATCAAACAGGCAATAGCAATATTGCTTATGGATATAAAGCTTTGAATTCAAATACAACAGCTTCACAAAATACGGGATTAGGTTATCAATCATTGGCTTACAACAGCGCAGGTTCTGGAGCGACGGCTGTTGGATATCAGGCTATGATCTATGCAAATAATCAATCGGGTCCATATACTAGCTATAATGTTGCTGTTGGTTATGAAGCTTTGCGTGGTTCGGGATCGCCTGCCGCGAATACGGGTAATTATAATACTGCAGAGGGTTATCAGGCGTTAATGAACTACACCGTCGGTGGGAATAATTCAGGCCAGGGGTATGCGGCTTTATATGCGAATACAACAGGCAGTAACAATATTGCCCATGGATCAGAAGCCGGAAGATATATTGCCAATGGATCGACAGGGTTAACTATTGTTAATCAGGGCGTATTCTTAGGATCCGGTACAAAAGCCCTTATAGATAGTTCAACCAATGAGATCGTCATAGGGTATAACACAATTGGTTTGGGATCAAACACGGCTATATTAGGCAACGCCAGTATTACGACAACGGCGCTTCGTGGTAATGTGGGAATAGGAACGACCGTGCCTGTCGCCAATCTTCACGTCGGCGTTGGCGCGCCCACCCTAGGCGCAGACCTTTCTTCCAATAGCGCTTTAATAAAAGGCAATCTCGAGGTTGACGGCAAGATCTACGGTGATGGTTCTACATTAACAGGGCTTACGTCAAGTCAATGGACGACGACGGGATCAAATATTTATTATAATACAGGCAACGTGGGCATTGGAACAACATCTCCCATAGATAAATTTGCAGTATTTGGACAGGATGCCAATGTTGATGCCAGTTTTCAGGTGAATAGTAATACCGCTTCGGATCGTCCGAGTTTTAGATTTTATCATCGTGGATCATCAGGTGGTCAGTCGCCTAATGATGCAAGATTGGGACTTGTAAGTTTTCTCGGTATCGACAACGCCAGCAATACTTTTACAGGGGCTTACATCGACTCTCATATTGAAGGTGCTGCAACAGCTACCGCTCAAAATGTTAATCTTAAATTCTTTACAATGGGTTCCGGGATAAGCGGCGAAAGATTGCGGATAGCATCTAGTGGTAATATTGGTATAGGATCGACTTCTCCCAGTTCATTGTTAGACGTTGGCGGTACGGCACAATTGCGCGGCACAGCGGGTGGCACGGGGCTTTATGTGAGTTCGACAGGCAATGTTGGTGTCGGCACAACGTTGCCCAGTCAGCTTTTTGAAGTCGCGGGTGCCGTTAATGTAATCGGTACAGATACCAGTTATTTTGCGACGAATGTAGGTATTGGTTCGGCTACACCTGTGTATACATTAGATGTGAATGGTACGAGCCGTATCACGGGTGCGGTTACGTTAAGTTCGACACTAGGAGTGACCGGGGATACGACATTGACCGGAGACATTGCTGTTAATGGCGGGGACCTGACAACCAGTCAGACATCATTTAATTTATTAAATGCGACGGCAACGACGATCCACTTGGGTGAGGCGGCTACGATCTTGAGCCTGGGTGCCGGAACCGGCATTACTACGATCAATAACTTGATCACATCGATCACGGGTAATTTAGGTGTGGGGACAACGGCCCCGGCGGCAAAGATTCAGGTGGGCGCAGGAACACCTAATGCAATGACAATCACGGGCAGCGATCTTTTTGTTAAAGGCAACATTGAACTCGACGGTAAGATCTACGGTGATGGCTCTGCGCTGACAGGACTTGCATCCAGTCAATGGACGACGACGGGGTCGAATATTTATTATAATACGGGCAACGTGGGCATTGGTAGCACTGCTCCGCAAAGCCTGTTGGATGTGAATCTTGATAATACCAAGCAGATGACGATTACCTCGAGTCTTAGTGCGGCTGCTAGAAGCACTTCGGCGCTGTCAATTACTCAAGCTAATAATGCAGCATATAATTTTACTGCGCCGTTGGTAAGTATTACGAATAATGATGTGGCGTCAACGGCTGCAGTGTTAAGCGTTGTGCAGTCGGATATAGCTGCTGGTATTGCTTTGGATTTCACAGCAAATAATTCAACTTATGGCGGTAGTGGTAAAGTAATAAAGTTGCCGATAACGTATGGCTCTGGTCATGGCATATACATGGGCAGCGATTTTGCTGGTGGAAGTTCGAAGACCGGCAATGATATTTTTGTGGATTGGGCGCGTAGTACTGCAAGCAATATCACAGATACTGGGCATCTATTTTATTTGAAGCGAACCCTGGCGGCTTCTGCTAACACTTACACGGTGACAGGGGCAATTGCTTTATTGACGAATATTAATAATGGAGGAGCTGGAACTGTCACAGATGCATCTTCGATCCTTGAGGTCGATCAGCAGAATACGACGGCTACGGGTGCCGTGTTTATGTTGACTAATGCGGGCACGGGTAATACGGTTGAATTCTATGATCAGGCTGGCGATACAACTCCCTTTGTGATCAACGCCAATGGTAATGTTGGCATTGGTTCTGCAACGCCAGTTTCTTTATTAGACGTTGGCGGTACAGCACAATTGCGTGGCGCGGCGGGCGGAACAGGACTTTATGTTTCTTCGACGGGTAACGTTGGCATCGGAACCACGACGGTTACTTCTTCAGTATCTGTTTTTAAAACAGGAACTTCGATCATTTCAAATATAAGCGCCGACAACAGAGCTAGTTTTTATTTATATTCATCGAACGGTTCTCAGATCCGACAACATAGTTTTAACGGCACGTGGGCCGCTAAGACGATCGTGGGGGAAGAGGATCCGCTTGGACAGAATATGTTTTATGGTTATGATGGCAGTGATTTTCTTCAAGCAGGATATTTTAGATTCAAGGTTGAAGGCACGCCAGGGTTAAATAGTATGCCTGCGTATTTTCATGTCGGAACAACGCCTAGCGGGGCATCGACTCCTTTGGAACGGATGCGTATAACGTCAACGGGTAATGTCGGCATCGGAACCACCGTTCCTCGCGCGAAACTTCATATTGCTAGTGACGGCACTGCTCCTAATGCCATGCCGATCTCGGGTTCCGATTTGTACGTTAATGGCAACATTGAATTTGACGGTAAGATCTACGGCGATGGATCTGCATTAACGGGACTTGCGTCTAGTCAATGGACGACGACGGGAAGTGATGTCTATTACAACACAGGTAATGTGGGTATTGGCACAACAGTCCCCGCAGCAAAATTAGATGTTAACGGTAATATTTTACTCGATGGTATTAATGCTGTTAATTTTGGTGATGCCAACATGGGCATCTGGCGCCCAGGCCCCGTAGGCACACGCATGTATTTTGGTGCAGCGGGTGCACCTATGGTTCTCGATGATTCAGGTAACGTGGGCATTGGTTCTACGGCGCCTACAGCCAAGCTTAACGTAGCGGGAACCGTCGCTATTTCCGGCGGCGATATCGTCATTGATCTACAATAGATGAAATGGTGCAAAAACGTTTCTTGATATCCTTTTGGCAAACATGTAAAAGAGTGTTAAAATTAAAAAATGGCAGGCAATACATTCGGTAAAGTATTTCGGGTAACAACATTCGGTGAAAGCCATGGCGCAGCTATTGGCTGTGTTATCGATGGGGTTCCGTCCAACATTATTCTTTGCGAACGGGATATTCAACAGGAACTTGACCGTCGCAAACCCGGTCAAAGTGATGTGACAACCCAGCGCCAGGAAGGTGATGCCGTTGAGATCCTCTCCGGTGTTCTGGAAGGCCGCACCACCGGGACGCCGCTCGCACTGCTTATCCGTAATAAAGATCAGCAATCATCTGATTACAATAATATTAAAGATGTCTTCCGTCCGGGGCATGCGGATCAAACGTATTTTCAAAAGTTTGGCATCCGGGATCATCGCGGCGGCGGGCGTTCTTCTGGCCGTGAAACAGCGGCGCGTGTGGCTGCAGGGGCTGTGGCCAAAAAGATTCTGAGCCTGGAAAGTATTCGGGTCATTTCTTATACCCTGGCTATCGGTGATGTACGCGCCATGACCATTGATTACGACGTGATCGAAAAGAATGTTGTGCGTGCTCCGGATCTTCGTCAAGCCCAGGCGATGATCGAACGGATCAACGAAGTTAAAGAGCAGGGTGATTCCATCGGCGGCATTGTTGAAACAGTGGTGATCGGCTGTCCTTCCGGGCTGGGGGATCCTGTGTTTGATAAAATGGAATCAAGGATATCCCATGCTGTGATGTCAATTGGTGCTATTAAAGGCATTGAGTTCGGCGCTGGCTTCTCTGCGGCCAAAATGCTGGGTTCTGAAAATAACGACACGCCTGTTGTTGAGAATAATAAATTAAAGACCCTGAATAACCTGGCAGGGGGTATTTTAGGCGGGATCGCCACAGGCGAGAATATTTGTTTCCGTGTGGCTGTCAAACCGCCGTCCTCCATCTCGCGTGCCCAACTTGCGGCGAACAAGGATCTTTCTTTACAGAAGATAGAGATCAAAGGACGCCATGACCCGTGCCTTTGCCCAAGGATCGTGCCTGTTATCGAAGCCATGACAGCGCTTGTTTTAGTCGACACACTCTTAATCCAAAAAACCATCCGTTAACAACTTATGCTTAACCGGCCTCTTGTTATCCTGATCACAGGATGTTCCAGCGGGTTCGGTCTGCTTTCAGCCGCGCGTCTTGCCGCCTCGGGGCATCGTGTTCATGCGACCATGCGTGATCTTAACAAAAGAGATCCTTTGGATGTTGAAGTACGCCATCGCCATGCAGAAAAGAATCTGTACGTGCATCAGATGGATGTGACAGACCCCGCTTCGGTCAAACGGGCTGTGCTTGAGATCGTTAACAGTGATGGTGTTATCGATGTTCTGATCAATAATGCAGGGTTTGGTATGGGCGGCTTCTTCGAAGACCTTTCCGACGAAGATTGGCGCAAACAATACGATGCCAATTTCTTTGGAGTGCTTAATGTGACACGCGAAGTCCTTCCTGTGATGCGCCCGCGTCGTTCGGGCCGGATCATCAATATTTCAAGTGTTTCGGCATTCTCGGGTTCGCCGTCATTGGGGGCTTATGCTTCAAGCAAATGGGCTTTGGAAGGATTCTCTGAATCTCTTTATATGGAAGTAATGCCCTTTAATATTGATGTCATCCTTGTTGAACCTGGATCGTATCGCACCAAGATCTTTACAGACAATGCGCGCTATGCCAAAGAATTTAACAATGAGAACAGCCCCTATTTTCCCATGAGCCAGCGCATTAAAGAATTTATTGCCCAACATGTGCGCCACTCTCGTCGAGATCCGGAAGATGTGGCTAAAGTCATCGCCGATCTTGTAACGGCCAAGAATCCTCGTTTTCGAAATATCATCGGGTTTCAATCCAAATTGCGCTGTTGGCTTGTCCGCCATAT
>CAJBYM010000138.1 GCA_903959815.1 Candidatus Omnitrophota bacterium | reverse complement strand
TCCGCAAAGATCCTTTCAAACGTAGGGCCGATCACAACCGCAAAAACAAGGATAGCCCCCACACAGATCGTAAAAAGAACCCCCGGATAGATCAAAGCGCCGATAATATGCGAACGGAATGCGGCCGCTTCTTCCATATAAAGAGTAAGCTTCTCAAGAACCTTAGGCATGGTGCCGGATGCTTCGCCGACCTCAACCAGGCTCACCCAAAACGGAGAAAAAACCTTAGGATGCTTGGTCAAAGCACGGCTGAAAGGCTGGCCCTGCTCCACATCAGCCACGATCTCATTGAGAACACCTGCAAGCTCACGGCTTTCCACCTGATCCGCAATGATCCGCAAGGAACGCATCAGAGGCACACCCGCCTCAATCATGGTCGCCAACTGGCGTGAAAAGGATATGATGTCATCCAAGGAAACTTTACTGTGGGCAAAAACCCTAGCCGCATTGACAGCGGAAGGCGTTTTCTTGGCGGGTTGATCTTCATCTGCCAAAGACTTAACCGCCGTTACAAAAAGGCCTTTGGCCTGAACGACCAGAACAGCCTGATTGCTACCGGATGAATCAACAACCTCATTAAAAACCCGGCCAGCCGCATCTTTCGCTGTTACAAGAAACTTGGGCATTTTAAACCTTTCTTATCCAACAGTAACACCTAACATTTCTTCCAGACTGGTCACACCTTCTTCAACCTTCTTGATGCCGGTCTCATAAAGCGTCTGCATGCCATTCTTGCGGGCCAGATCACGCAGATCATTATAAGAAGGATTTTTGCCGATCATACGCTTGATCGTATCATCCACCAAAAGAACTTCGGCCACGACCATACGGCCCTTATATCCGGTATGCGAGCAATTGTCACAGCCTTTGGCGCGATAAATAAGATCGGTCGATAATTTCACGTCCCCCAATTCTTCCGCTTTAGGCTCATAAGCTTCCTTACACTGCGGACAAAGCTTTCGACCCAGGCGCTGAGCCACGATCATGGTCAAAGACGGTGTTAAAAGATACGATGGCACTCCGATATCCATCAAACGTGTCACAGCGGATGAAGCATCATTGGTGTGCAAGGTGGAAAGCACAAAATGGCCGGTCAACGCCGCGCGCACACAGATCTGGGCTGTCTCAAGATCTCTCACTTCACCGACCATGATGATGTCCGGATCCTGACGCAGAAATGAACGCAAGGCTTCGGCAAAAGTAAAGCCGATATCAGGCCGCACATGGACCTGATTGATCCCGTCAATACGAAACTCAACAGGATCCTCGGCCGTCATAATATTCTTCGCAGGGTCCATGACCTCACTCAAACAGGAATACAGGGTCGTGGATTTTCCGCTACCCGTCGGACCTGTTACGAAAAAGAGCCCATAAGGCACCTTGAGCGCCTTGCGGATAATATCCAGCTGTTTCGTATCAAATCCCAGGACAGACAAATTAAGTTTAATGGCATCCTTGTCCAAAATACGCATAACAACCTTCTCACCCCAAACCGTGGGCAAGGTGGAAACACGAAGATCAACCGTACGGTCCTCAAGTTTGGCAGAAATACGGCCATCCTGGGGCAAACGACGTTCGGCAATATCCATCTTGGCCAGGATCTTGACACGGGAAACAATGGGCTGATGCAAATGTCTGGCCGGCGGAGGGATCTGATAAAGCTCACCGTCAATGCGGTAGCGCACCTCGATCTTGTCTTTAAAAACCTCAATGTGAATATCACTGGCGCGCTCATCAATGGCCTGACGGATGATAAGATCGACGAGCTTGATAACAGGCGCTTCTTCGGCCTTGGCGATCAGCTTATCAAGGCTTAACTCTGTTTCAGACTTGTCTTCGGTAAACCCCTGGCTTTTATCACCGGCCGCATGGGCACGCTCAACCGCCTTACCCCACATGGCTGCATTCGCGCCTTCACCACCAAGATAAAATTCCTGAACACCTTTGAGGATATCCGTGCGCGTGGCAATGACAAAATTGATCTCGCAACCCGTCATCTTTTTCAAATTATCGATCATGATCAGATCGAACGGATTAAAGATCGCGCACGTTAAGGAATTGATATTACGATTAAGCGGAAGGACCAAGTGCTCTTTGGCATATTCATAAGGGACAAGTTTCTCGAGCCCCTGCTCTTTTTGTGGTGTCAATAACCCTGATGCTTTTGAGGCATATGGAATGAGCAGCTGGGTCCCCAGCGCTGCGGCCAAGGCCTCCTCCTGAATAACGCCCTTTTTTAGGAGGATCTCACCAATGTGACCTTTTTCTATCTTTTGCGCATCAATAGCCTCTTGCAACTGGGCTTCAGTGACCAACCCTTGTTTTATTAAGATCTCACCCAGCCTTAATCTTGCCATAAGCCTTATCTCGAATTCTTGCGTGCCGTGGCACGATCAAGTTCAGAATCTATTTCCTGAAACCTTCCGGATACAGAAGACTCCCTGCTGCTCATATCAACCAACGATCCAGTGACGCCTGCCGAAGCTCCTTGTCCACTGACAATATGCGGAGTAATAAAAATGAGCAGCTCCCGGTCCTTTTGGCTTTTATACTTATGACGAAACAACCTGCCCACGAAAGGAATATCTCCCAGAATAGGGACCTTGACCAGCGTTGTTTCTTTACTACTACGCAACAAACCTCCCAGCACAACGGTATTCCCGTCATGCACACGCATCATCACCTTGGCCCCACGCGTCTCGGGATCCATGTATTTTGTGGTCTCGGATGAAGCACCAATCGTGGATGGCTTGACATCAACCACTTTGGGTGAAACGGCCATCATGATATCCCCACTCAAAAGATTAACCTGGGGAGTAACCGTTAAAACAACCCCCGTTTCCATGCGCTCAGCCGATTCCGTATAGTCAGAATTGGCAGTGCTACCACTTCGTGTAATGCCAATGACCTCGTCAGCAGATATCTTAATTTGAGCTGTTTCATTATCCATGGTCAAAATACGGGGACGTGCTAAAGTTTTTGTGTCGGTCTTTGTATTTAAAAACTGAAGCATGGCAGAAAAAATAGACCCGTCCAAAGTGCCCGGGGTATACTTCGCCGCCACATCTGTCGCACTAAGAATACCGCTCTGATCCAAAGGCCAAAAGAAAGTCCTCCCAGGGATGCCTGTAACTTTGTAGAGTGTGTTGGCAAACTTTACACCCATCTCATCTAAAGTGGTCTTGGATGTATCGATCATTTCCACTTCAATGACAACCTGAGGTACCGGCACATCAAGCTTCGCGAGGGTCTGCTCAATGGCAGGAAAATTCTTTTCTACATCTGTAATGATCAAACTGTTGGTGCGCTCATCCACCGCGATCTTGCCAACTTTTGTAAACACCGGCGTTATCGCATTAAGAATGCCGCCCGCAGAAGATGCCGCCGTTGCCGCTGAACCACCCTCTGAAGACACGCTCTCGTCAGAGATGGTGAATGTTGAAAGCATCTTTGAAGATGGCACTGTCGCATATCTTAAGGGATAAACACGCGTGATGATCTTTTCTGTTTCATCCTTGGGCTCAACCACAAAGATATTAGATCCCTGGTCAAAGCGATAAACAAGCCCGTTAGCGATCAAGATTTTAGACAAAGCCTCTTCAACAGGGACCTGATCCAAAAATACTGTGATATTTTTTTCCTTAACCTTTTCCGAAACAATAAAGTTCGACCCGATCTGCTGGGAAAAGATCTTGAGCACATCTTTAATGTCCGCATCTTTAAAATCCAAAGAAATGCGCTTCGAATACTGAGGAAGAATGAAAGAATTATCTGTTGTCAACGACGAAGAAAAAACAGCAGAAGCGGGCATTAAGAAAACCGCCAACCACACCAAGGAATAAAGGTTTTTTTTCATTATACCCACTATTCGTTTTTCAATTTAAGAACCTTTTCATTATCTCCAAAGCGCACATCAACTCGCCCTTTCTCGATCTTCACGATAGAAACACCATCCACAACAGCGCCCGCGCTAACAACCCTGCCATTGATGATCGCCTGGGGGCGCTCTGTGCCATAAACAATGCCCGTGAGCGTCATTTGCGGCATATCCAATGGCGTGGTTTTTACCGGCTGCTGTACAACAACAGTATCAACTGTTGGCAAATCGATCTCGCGCTCTCTTTCCAGCTTGGCCTGAGCTTCTTTTCTCTGCTCTTCAAGCTGCCTTTGTATATCAGCTAATCCCTTTAAAAACAGCTCCACCAACCCCGGAGCTCTCATCTTTACATCAAAGGGATCTTCAACAGAACGAATCGCTTGTTCAGTCGTGGCCGTGACTTCCTCGGATAAAGAAGGCGCCGCGCCAACCGTCCGAAGAGGAGTAAATACTCCCCATATGACAGCATATAGAAGAAACACTGCTTTGCTACTTATTTTTCTGTTTTTTGTTATCATTTTCCATCAATTGGATCGAAGAAATATCAAGAGACACCGTTAACTGAGACTTTAATCTTGGATCATCCAAACTTTTGGCATTTTGCTGTGGGCTCATAGATAAAGAATTGATTTTAAATAGAAATTCTGAGTTTTCCAAATCATTAAAGAACATCAAAGCTTCATGAAAACTCGCCATAGAACAAACCATCAAAATATTAACCTCACGATAAAACGCCTCAACTCTTGTTTGTGGCGGCCGAAGTTCACTAATGACAACGTGATGACGATCCGCAAATTGCGTTAAATAAGGGATCACGTCTTCTTCAGCCAAAGAAGGGTGTAGCGTCTTTAAGAAATCACGTGTTTTCTTTAAACTCTTATCATATTTGCGAGCGGGCTCTTCCTTGACCACAAGCGAATTAAGTTGCCTCTTAAGTTTGCCATACTCTTCCAATCGGATATGCAGCAGTATCAATCCCACGATAACCGCACCTAGGGCAATGGCAATGTTCAATGCCAGCACCTGCTGTTCATTGATGAAATTGCGCACATCTGCCATGGAAATGTTTTTCAAGGCATTCATGTCAATCTTGATATTCTTAAGATCTTCCAGGTTCATTTGCCCTCACATGAAATTCTAAATGCCATCACCTTGGTTTTTGCATACGTATCGGCTTTAAGATCGTTGAGTTTAACATTTTTAAAAGACTTTATAAATTCCTGATCTTTGCGGATGGTATTAACAAATTGATTAGCCAAACCGAATTCAGCATTGCTATCATTCAAATAAATGTACCCTGAGATATTCATACTTAAAACTGTCGAAACCTTGTCATAAACAGGATCGGATTTCAAAGAATCTTGACCGTCCTTGTCCCTGCGCTGTTTCACATTGCCCGACTTATCTCTTCCTAATGTTGTATCGCTAAAAGAAACATTCATGGAATCAACCCACACACCTGACGGCAATAATTTTGAAAAACGAATGATCAAAGGGGTCACCCTGGCCTTGATCGGCAAAGATTGTAACGCCATAAAACGCTTGTCCTCGTCGGCGCCCTTGGAAGAAAGATCTTCACTGGTCATATCTACATGACTCCCCACGCGTGCAATGGCTGAAGCAACATCAGCCTTAACCCCATCCAGAAAAAGGCCGCTCAAAAAGAAAACAAGAGCGATCAACGCCGCAGAGGCGATGCCAACAATAACAGGAAGGATCAACTGGCGGCTCTTCTGAAAAGCCTCTTCTTTTTTAAGTGAAACAGACTGAGAGGCTCTCTCCGAAAGGTTAAAATCAATGACCGATGGCACTCTGCCCGCAATGGCCACACCGAAGGCATTAACCGCTCCGGAGTGCATCCCTTCCGCCGATGATATTTCGCGCAAAGGATCAATGATCTCCATAGCTACACCAAGCTCTTCATTGAGCCCAGTCCAAAAAGACTGCTTTAAACCCGAAGACAGGATGAGGATCTTGTTAACACCTTCTTCACTGTACTGACGAGAAAAGAATTCGAAAGAAATGCGCACCTCATTGAAGATCCTGGCACGCAGAACATCTTCCGTGTCCTGGGCCGACAAGGGCTCGCCACTTCCCGGCAAAGACTGCGGCGGATGGATCTTGAAATCACGGATAAATTTAACATGGCCTTTGCTTGTAATGATGAGCTCACCCGTATCTTGCGATGTGCGCAAGATAGCAGTAACTTGGTCCACATTGATCTGGCGCTTTAACATCAGGGTCCTGACCAAACTCATCGGGCCAGGCTCGCTATAAACAACGTTTAACCCAGCCTGGATCAGAACATTCACATACTTCTCAAAAACACTCTTACGGATAGCAACGAAAAGGATCCCGATCTGACGCACGCCATCCTTGGTAACCGTCGCCGGATAATACGTATAAGCTGTTTCTTCAATATCAAACGGGATATACTTTTTCGCCTCGAAGGAAACAACGGCCTGGATGTCACTGGTTTTCATCCAGGGGATCATGAACCAGCGGATAAGAATATCCTTGGAAGGAAGCGAAAGATATGTTTCGGTAGTGGAAAAGCCTTTATTACGGACTGTTTTCTGCAAAACATCGAGAAAACCCATCTCTTGCGAAAGATTCTTAACACCTAGAACAGTGCCCTGCTCAGGAAAAGGGACAAACGCCGTCAAAGTCGGCGTTTCGTTGGAGACCTCGACGAAGCTAAAGCCGGCCTCTCCCCAGTGAATACCTAAACGTTTGTTACTGCCCATGTATGATATCCATTATCTCAATTAAATCGTCAGGCGCATTGTTTGTCAAGGTGTTTCCAAGAAATCAGACTTAATACGTGACCTGTGTCATGATCTGGTCCGTACCTGAAGGACCGGCCCCAGGATTAAGCGTATAGTTAACCGTATAAGTCTTTGTTCCAATAGTTTCTGTAAAAGACGATGGTGGGGTGCCCCCGTTCTGATAGGCACGCCAAAAAGCCCCTTTAGCCAAGACTTCGGCCTGAAGGCGCTGGATCCCTTTCTCATCTACGATGGCCCGGGAAACATTGCGGCTAAGGACTCCCACAGCCACAACAGACATCAGCATGACCGCGGCAATAACAATGATCAGCACCATTCCTTTTTTACCTTTTAACAGAGATGTTTTCATGATAATTCCTCCTCAAAATAACTTTTACACACAGGGCAAACCATGATCTTATGATGCTGGTCATCCACACACATGTGCTGGCAATACGGACACTGGCGCATATTCCCGGGTTCATCATGATCAACGCTTGGCTTACGACGCCATTCACGCCACCAGGCGCAAGCCATAAAGAAAACCACAAGAGACAAGACAATCGCTACCGCCACATCAAATCCAAGCTTGATCATGGGCGCTCCAAGCGCATTCTAACAGGAACAGGCTGTGGTATATCCGCGTCCATATGATGAGGCTCTGCTTTGTTCTCATCAAGCTCAACCCGCTTACCTACAAAACGAAATGCATCTTCATTCAAGGAAAACAAAACATTCTTAAAGAAATCCGGCTTGTCGATGGCGATCCCCCTTGACCATAACAATAACCGCGTACCCGGATCAGCGGGCAATTGCAAATTTCTGACATCCCCAGGCCCTGACGGCAAACGCCTATCGTAAGACGCGACTTCCTGAGGCCGTAAAATGGATCCGAGAAAAATAAGATCGATCTTATACATCGACGCGTGGCCCTTGAACGTAAACATAAAAAGAACAAGAACTGCCCCATGCAACAAAAACGCCATTGCCGCAGCACGATACCAGGCCATCGCTATTCCTCCTGGTCGGTGGCGACATTGATCCGTTCAATCCCAAGATTCCGGCCAAGATCCCAGATATCCACCACCCGTCCAACAGAAGCGCGGCGATCTGCTTTGATCAATACCGAACGGGATTTATTCCTCGCCTGGTTTAAAAATCCTCTTAACTCCTTCAATGTCGTAACCCGATCGTTGACATACAAAATATTTTCACTCGTCACCACGATCGTGATATTCGTATCCTTGACCATGTCGCTCGTCATGGCCTTGGGAAGCTTCACATTAAGAGGAGCCGAAATGGCAAACACAAAAACGAGCAGAAAGAATACAACAACAAGAAAGATCACATTCATAAACGGAATCAGGTCGATCCTGGAAAGAACCGAAAATTTAATATTCCGGCAAAAATCCACAAGCTACTCCTTATCGGAAATGTCCCTGTCCGAAACACGGGTCATCAGATCAGCCATACGCGAAGCCGCTTGTTCCATATCCCGCACCGCAATATGAACCTGGTTAACAAAATAATTGTACGCAATAAGCGCCGGGATCGCAACCATAAGGCTGACCGCCGTCGTAATAAGAGCCTGCCAAATTCCTCCGACAATATCTCCCGGCGTGACCGGATTCATGGCCACAGCGCGAACTTGAATAGTATGAAATGCCCCGCAAAGCCCAAGCACAGTACCCAAAAGACCCAAAAGCGGCATCACACTGGCGATCGTGGAAAGGATCGCTAAACCCTTTTCAAGTTTGGGCACTTCAAAGCGCGCAGCATCTTCCATGGCCTCAACGATCTCCTGGCGTGACCCGCCAAATTTAACAAGCCCTGCCTTTAAAACCTGGGCGGCCCATGAACCTGAAGTATCACAAACAAGAATCGCTTCTTTAATATTGCTCTCACGCACCTGCGCCAAAACACGATCTCTAAAAATAAGAATGTCAGCGTCGATCGACCGAAAATGATTGAACTTCTGAATAATGATCGTAAGCGCCAATAAAGAACACATCACAATGGGCACCATGACAGGCCCTCCCATCAGCAGCAATTGCAAAGGTGTCATATCGACGACAGAAGGGGTCATTGCAACATCTCCAATGATTTTTTATTACGCCGATTCTGGATCCAGGCCGTACGCTCTGTCGCAAACTTGGACTCTGCAACACCCATATCCACCACTTTTTTATACGCCGCTACAGCCTTATCCCAATCTTCTTTGTTTTCATAGATCTTGCCAATGCGCAAATAGGCCTTAACGGTCCATGCCGTTTCCTTCCCGTAAACATAAGGGATCTTAAAATACGCCTCTGCCGCCTGGTCAGGCTGATTGAGCATCTCAAGAACATCTCCCATGGCAAACTGGATCTGGGCACTTGTCTGTTCACTTTGACCTTTATCGGCATCAAAAGCCTGTTGATATGCATCAAGCTCTTCTTTATATTGCCGCTGCTTCCGATAAAGCTGGGCGATCTTAACCAAAGCATCGCGTTTAAATTCCGGGCTGGTGGTAATAATATTGCGGTACGTTTCAACGGCTTTTGCAGGATCCAGATCCTTGGCAAATATTGCTGCGATCGCCAGCTTGGCCTTGGGATAAAGCAAGGGGTCCGCCTGAGCATCAACCTGTCGCAAATGTTCAAGCGCCTTATCCAACTGATCCAGCCCTTGGTAAGCCCGTCCAAGTTCAAAATGAATGAGCCCCCGCTTATCACTCTGGGGCATATTGCCGAGCGCCTGCATATACTGATCGACCGCGCTCTGATAAGCCCCCGTCGACAAACTATGTTCTCCCAGCCATAACAATGATTCAAGCTCAGCCTGCGTCTTGGGATACCGGGCAGCCGTGTCTTTAAAACGAGGCAGGGCTTCCTTAAAATCCCCCATCTCATAATAAGTCTTAGCTAGGCCGACCTGGACATTTTGCATCATCGCTGTTTCATTCGGATAAAGCTTCTGGATCTCATTGAACGCCGGGATCGCTTTATCAAATTGGCGCAGATTAAAATATGACAACGCGAGGATATACCGCGCTTCTGCCGCGAACTCAGTGACCGCAGGAACAGCTTTAACAAACCCTGCCATCACATCAACCGTAGAGGTCCAATCGCGTTTTTTGAAATATGTCACACCCAAATAATACTGGGATTCTGTTAAATATTTACTCTTGGGATAATTGGCTTTAAGCGCCTGGAAAGCAAAGATCGCGGGATCAAACCGGGCTGCCTTAAGAAGAGCCACACCCAAACGATATTGCACATGATCGGAATAAGGCGTATCCGGCATATGCTTCAAGATCTTGTCATACACATCAATAGCTTTATCTATTTGGGCTGTTTCCTGATAAGCATCCGCGATCTGTGTCAGCGCGCTCACCTTAACGGCCCTGTTATCTGTCTTGTCAACCACCGTCTGGAAACTCGCGATCGATCCCGGCAAGTCACCGCTCTTAAGATACGTCCATGCTAGGCCAAAACGCGCCTTTTCAATGACCTTGGCCTGAGCCGGCAACGCTTCATAAAGGGAAATGATCTGTTTATAATCATTAACGGCATTCACATAATCATTGGACAAATAATATGCATTGGCACGTCCAAGATAACTTTCCGCAACGCGCGGACTGTCTGGAAAACGCGTCACAAGATCGGTGTAACTCGCCGCCGCATCCTTGAACTTTTCCTGAGATGTAAAAAGGCTGGCCTTACCCAAAAGGATATCATCTTCCGGGATATTGGCCGCTTTGGCAGAAACCTGTGCCTCATCAAAAGCCTTAAGCGCATCGTCAAATTTCGAAAGCTTCATATGACTCCAACCCATGCCGATCATGGCGGCCATCAACGAACGGGCATCCTTGGTCAAAGTCTTAGCTTTTTGATAAGCTTCCAAAGATTTATCGTATTGCTCAAGATAATAATAGGCCTCGGCCACATTAAACTGAGCCTCGTAAAGACGCGTCGACTGCGGATGGTCCTGAACGTATTTATTAAAATGGAACACAGCTCCTTCATACTGGCCGGCATTGTAATCGCACTCGCCCAGCTTGAAAGCGCCGTCTTCGGAAAGATTGTTCGACGGATATTTTTCGATCAAACCCTGGAATTCTTTCTTGGCAAGCTCATAATCACCTTTTTGAAAATAACTCCACGCCAAAGAATAATACGCCTGGGGCGTGTAAAGCGAAGCCGGAAACCCCTCAATGATCTGACGGTACTGTTCCTGCGCCTTGGGGAAATCACCACTCTTAAGATATGTTTCCCCAAGCCAGAACAGCGACACGTCCTTATACTCATTACGCGCTGTAAGATCTTTGAATACCCCAAAAGCCTTAACGCATTCTTTCTTGAAGAAATAACACTGCCCTTCCAGAAGTTTTGCATCAACCAGCTTCGGCGTTGCCGGGAATTCTGTCAGGAGCTGATTGACATAACGAAGGGAGACATCGTAAAAACCATCTTCAAATGCACGCTGCGCGACAACAAAGAGTTCTTTCTCATTAGACGCAGCAAAAGCAATGCCGGTTGGTAAAGGCTGAACAAGAAGAAGAAAAGATATAAATAATAGGGATAATAAATAGTTCTTTTTCATGATGTGAACTATTCTAACAAAAAAGAACAGCTTTTCATAAAAAATTGATATTTTATCTTCAGCAGATGCTCAGGAACGCAAGAAAGGACGCAAATATTCTGCGGTATACGAAGATGGGTGCTTAACAAGTTTTTCAGGACTTCCTGCAAAGACCACATGACCTCCACGATCTCCGCCATCAGGACCGAGATCAATGACATGATCCGCAGATTTAACCACTTCAAGATTGTGTTCAATGATGAGCACCGTATTGCCCTTATCAACCAGCCTCTGCAGGACAGTCAGAAGTTTTTCCACATCGGCAAAATGCAAGCCTGTGGTCGGCTCATCAAGAATATAAAGTGTGCGGCCTGTTGCCGGTTTACATAATTCAGCCGCAAGTTTCACGCGCTGCGCCTCACCGCCGGAAAGCGTCGTCGCCGACTGCCCCAACTTAATATAACCTAACCCAACATCATTGATCACCTCCAACACGCGCCGAACCCTTGGGATATTCCCAAAGAATTCAAGGGCATCGACCATCGATGTGTCCAAGATCTGAGAAATATTCTTGCCTTTATATTCAACCTGGAGCGTCTGTTCATTAAAACGCTGACCATGACACACTTCACATTCAACATGAACATCCGGCAGAAAATGCATCTCGATCTCTTTGACACCGTCACCCTCACACGCTTCACAACGCCCCCCCTTAACATTGAAACTAAAACGCCCGGGCCCATAACCGCGCAATTTCGCTTCAGGCATTTGAGAAAAGAGCGAACGAATGTCCGTAAATACACCTGTATACGTCACAGGATTGGAACGCGGCGTGCGCCCGATCGGCGACTGATCAACAACAATGACCTTATCGATCTGATCTACCCCCTCGATCTTCTTGAAAGCGCCCGGTTTTTCCCGTGCACCATAGATCTTCTGAGCAAGTGCCCTGTAAAGCACATCATTGACCAGCGTAGATTTTCCTGACCCGGAAACGCCTGTAACGCACACAAGCGTCCCCAAGGGTATCTCCACATCAATATTCTTAAGATTATGTTCACTCACCCCTTTTAAACGCAAAACCTTACCTTGATGCGTATCACGGCGCTTAACCGGTAAAGGAATGCGCAGCTGGCCATTCAAATATTTTGCCGTCAAAGAATCCTTAGCTGTGCTAAGGCCCTCCACAGGCCCCGCATACATCACGTAACCGCCAAACTTTCCTGCGCCCGGCCCCAGATCAATCACCCAATCTGCCTTACGGATCGTATCTTCGTCATGTTCAACCACAATAAGCGTATTGCCCAGATCCCGCAGCGCATGCAGGCTGGATAAAAGCCGCTCATTATCTTTTTGGTGAAGCCCAATGGAAGGTTCATCGAGGACATAAACAACACCCACAAGACCTGACCCAACCTGGGTGGCAAGACGGATACGCTCTGCTTCTCCGCCAGAGAGCGTTGAACTCTTGCGATCAAGGGTCAAATACTCAAGCCCCACATTGATACAAAAATCCAAACGACGGTTGATCTCTTTGAGGATGGGCTCAGCAATAGCCCTGCCATCACCCTGAAGATCAAGCGCAGCAAAAAATTCTTTGGCATCCTGGATCGAAAATTCAACAACATCCGCAATGTTCTTGCCCCCCACCAAAACCATCAGGGCTTCTTTCTTCAAGCGTCGGCCAGCGCATACCGGGCACGGAGCTTCTGACATGAATTTTGAAATCTCTTCTTTGAGCCAATCACTATCCGTATCACGGAACAGACGCTCCAGATAACCCGTGACACCCTCAAATTTCTTTCCCCAAATAATATCTTCCCCTCCGTAAAGTACGCGCCGTTTGAAATCTTTAGGTAATTTATTAAAAGGCAGCGTCGCATCAATATCATAAAGCCCGGCGAGCTCACGCATGACCGCGCGATAATACATCATGTAACCGCGCTGCCCCTTACGCCAGGGCACGATCGCCGAAACCCAGGGCTTCTGCGGATCCCCTACCAATCTTTCAACATCAATTTCCATCTTGTTGCCAATGCCGTTACAACCGGGACAAGCCCCATAAGGTGAATTGAACGAAAACGTCCGTGGCTCAAGTTCCGGAAGATTAATATCCTCATCCGGCACAGCAAAACTTTCACTCAAAACAAGATCATTTTTTTGATCATTGAATCCAACGATAAGGAATCCCTTGCCCACCTTAAGCGCTGTTTCAACTGAATCTGTAAGACGGGACTTCACATCACGCTTCACACTCAAACGATCCACCACGATCTCAATAGAATGGATCTTGTAACGATCAAGTTTGATCTTTTCATTCACGTCATAGACCTCACCATCGACGCGCAAACGGGCGAAACCTGCCTTAGCAACCTCCTTGCCGATATTCGGATATACTCCCTTCTTGCCGCGCACATAAGGCGCCAAAACAAGGATCTTTGTGCCTTCGGGCAAACGTAAGATACGTTCGACCATCTCCTGCGCAGACTGCTTTTCCAGCTTCTGGCCCTTGTAATATGGAACGCCGACGCGGGCAAAAAGCAAACGTAAATAATCATAAATCTCCGTCTGTGTTGCGACCGTGGAACGGGGATTTCGACTTGTGGTTTTTTGTTCGATCGAAATGGTAGGACTCAAACCTTCAATGGACTCAACATCCGGCTTTTGCATCTGATCAAGGAACTGACGGGCATACGCGGAAAGACTTTCCACATAACGGCGCTGGCCTTCCGCATAAATAGTATCAAAGGCCAATGAAGACTTTCCTGAACCGCTCAACCCCGTTACAACAATAAACTTGTTGCGCGGCAGCTCAAGGGAAATATTCTTGAGATTATGTTCTTTCGCGTTTTTTATAACAATATTATTCAGTTGCATATGCTATTAAATCGTTTTTTATATTAGTCCATCATTCTAGCGTCCGCTTACAGAAAATCAACTTCTCTAAATTAAGAACCCCCTTCCGCCATTGTGGGCGGAAGGGGGCTTATATTTCTAGGACGAAAGAAAGAATTACTTTTTCTTCTTCTTCTTGCCGCCCTTGACCATCGCCGCGCAAGAGATATCCCCCTGCTTGTCGATGAAATACAGGAAACCCGCTTCCTTCTTGATGCCGACCTTAGCGACCTTCTTGGGCTTACCACCCTTCTTGTCACCACGAGCCATTGCAGCACAGGAAACGTCGCCCTGCTTGTCAATGAAATACAGGAAACCCTTTTCCTTCTTGACGCCGACCTTAGTAACCTTCTTAGCCATTCTCATTCACCCCCTTTCAACCTATCTTGAGTGTTTATTTCCAGTTTTTCTAAAAACCTTACGTGCCTATCTTAATGTTTGAAGAAAACTCCTGCAATGTTCTGATACCTGACATTACGGCAAGATAACTGGTCTTCGGATTATCAGGACACACGGTATTTTCTGTTCGGGTCGTGATACGACCAAAAGCACCCTCCAGCACAACCTCATGCGTATTACGCTTAACTTCAGGAGATGCGATGATCTTCACCCTTAATTTCGCCTTTACACCCGCTGCCAAAGCAACAGCAGCGGCTACATTAATATTCTGAGGAAAATAACGGACCGCATCCTTAACCTTGCCATCAAATAAAACAATGTCTTTAGCCAGCCCTTTTAAAGAAATGCCCTTTTCCTTAATATAAGGATTATCCGCAAATCCGGCGGGTGGCTTACGGGAGGTCAATGTCAACGATGTGATACCTAATAGAGCTGCCGCCTTAATAGCATCAAGGCCAGCCACAGCTCCGGACGGGAGTAACAACTGCCCCTTGGAACGTTGGGCCAAATAAAAAAGGCTGCTATCATTCAGCAGCCTTCCGATGCTCATCACTAAAACATTCTTACCCGCCTTAAGCGATCTACGTACGATATCAGTAGTGGCAGGAGTATTGACCGCTTCAACAATAATATCCGAACGACGGATAAGATCATCAAGGGTTGTCACAGCTCCACCGCGGAGCTTCAAACGTCCCGTGAGGTGCTTAACTTTAGCCTGGTCGATGTCATACAGAGCACAGAGCGTAAAACGCCCCTTGAGCTCTTTCATGACGCTCAGCGCGATGCGTGAACCAATCGCACCGCAACCGACGACACCCAGTTTTAACTTGACGCTGTCTGACTTCATTTAACCTTAACAACAATGTTGTCGATGAGTCGAGTGGAGCCGATACGGGCCGCAACCGCAATGAGCGCATCGCCTTTTATCCGACGGGTAATACAAAAGTCGTCGAGCCCTACGCAAGAAATATAAACAATGCTAGCATTCGTTCCGTCGGAAATCAACTTTTTTATTTGAGAATTTATTTTAGCCGCATCCCGCTCACCGTCGGCTATCATTTTCCTGGCATGACACAAAGCCTTATAGATCGCCGGCGCCTGCGCTCTTTCCGTCGGAGAAAGATAGGAGTTGCGCGAGCTCATCGCCAATCCGTCTCGCTCGCGCGTGGTCGGACAAACCTTGACACAAACAGGAAAATTCAAGTCGCGTACCATCTTTTTGATGACCTCAACCTGCTGAGCATCTTTCTGACCAAGATACAAGGCATTAGGATGAACAATGTTAAGCAACTTTGAAACGATCGTCACAACGCCGCGAAAATGACCAGGGCGCGTCGCTCCGCACAGAAGATCGCCCATCCGGCCCGCATCCACATAGGTCAAAAGAGGCTGCGGATACATTTGGTCAACCGATGGAACAAAAAGAATGTCCACGCCTGCCGCTTGGGCTGCCCTGCTATCACGCTTCAGGTCCCGTGGATATTTCGCAAGATCTTCATCAGGGCCGAACTGGATCGGGTTAACAAAAAGACTGACGACTGTCACATCATTATCTTTGATACTGGCCTTCATTAAAGAAATATGCCCCGCATGAAAATATCCCATTGTGGGCACAAATCCGATCTTCTTGCCTTTAGAGCGAGAAGTTGCCAGAGCTCGTCTTAATTGTTTGATCGTTCTTATCATTCTCATTTAAACGCCCCCGATCTCACCCAACGGCCCCATCACAAACTCACGTTCCTGCATCCTCGGATGCGGGATCACCAATTCAGGTGTATCCAACTTCAGGTCATCATAACGCAAAATATCAATATCAATCGTGCGCGGCCCATCCTTAACCATGCGCACACGTCCCAACCGAGCCTCAATCGTATGAATCGTCTTTAACAACTCCAACGGCGCCAACTTTGTGCCTGCTTTCAATACCGCATTAAGAAACAGACCCTGCGGAGGTCCTCCGACAGGGTCTGTTTCAATGATAGAAGATATTCTTATGGTCATAACACCCGCTTCGTTCAAAGATCTGAGCGCTTCATGAATATTCTTCGAACGATCACCGAGATTGGAACCTAAGCCGAGATAAACGATAGGCATTCTTCCCTCAAAAACTTTACGCCAAAACCTTAGCCATGCGCCGAACAGCCTCATGGATCCTCTCTACAGAAACCGTAAGCGCCATGCGCACATACCCCTCTCCACATTTACCAAAACCCACGCCAGGGGTCATCACAATATCCGCTTGATCCAGAAAGGCCTTTGCACAGCTCATAGAATCAGAGAATTTCGATGGCACCTTGGCCCAAACATAAAATGCTGCTTGCGGCGGATCGATCTTCCACCCGATAGAACGGCAACCATTGATGAGCGCATCACGACGCTCCTGATAAACCGCTCGCATGTCCTCGATCTCCGCAGGATCCACGTGCAGCGCGGCAATACCTGCATATTGAATCGCATTAAAAACACCTGAATCCATATTCGATTTAATCTTGGCCAATGCCGCAAGCAACTGCGGATTGCCGCAAGCCCAACCCAACCGCCAGCCCGTCATATAATACGTCTTTGAGAAGGAATGGAACTCGATGGCAATATCCTTAGCACCAGGGATCTCCAGGATGCTCGGTGGTTTCACATCATCGTAATAAACTTCTGAATACGCCAGGTCAGAAACAATGATGATGTTCTTCTGCGTGCACACGCGGACAAGGTCCGTATAAAACTGCCTGTTCGCCACCGCAGAGGTCGGATTATTAGGATAACAGACAATGATCGCTTTAGCACTCTTCGACTCCTCAATATCCGAGATCTTGGGAAGAAAATCATTCGAAGCCTTGAGCGGCAAATACTGGATCTTGCCACCGGCAAAAGTAACAGCAGCCTGATACGCCGGATACGCCGGATCGGTCAAAAGGACTTTCTCTCCCGGATTAATAACAGCCAAAGGAAAGTGAGCAAGCCCTTCTTTAGAACCAATGAGGGGATAGATCTCCGTCGCAGGATCCAAATCAACACCAAAACGCGCCTTGAACCATGCTGCGATCTCAACCCTTAACTGTGGCACTCCAGCATCAAAAGGATAATGATGGTTCTTTCCGTCCTCAACCGCCTTTTTCATGGCATCAACGATGGGCTTATGCGTTACCTGGTCAGGATCTCCCACACCAAGATTGATCACATCACGACCCTGCGCGAGCGCCTCTCGCTTGGCTTTCTCTATTTCCACAAAAAGATATGGCGGCAACTGCTTTAAACGTTCAGAAACTTCGATGTTCATAATCCGAGAACCTCCTGCATATTAAAAATCCCCTTCTCTTTATTCGCCAGGAATTTCGCAGCAAGAAGAGCCCCTTCGGCAAACATATCCCGCGTCTTGGCATTATGACTGATCTTGATCGTATCCACAGCACCGTCGAATGTCACCTCATGATAACCGATGACCTCGCCTTCACGGACAGACGCGATATCCGTGACCTTCTTAGCCGTAACATTTTCTATAACCTCAGCCATCGTCTTGGCCGTTCCCGACGGAGCATCCTTCTTGTGCACATGATGTGTTTCCGTCATAGCCACGCCATACCCTTTGAGGGCAAGAGCCATTTGCTTTAAAAGCCCGAACACCAGATTCACGCCCACGGACATGTTCGTCGACTGCACAACAGCAATGGACTGCGACGCCTTCTTGACCTCAAAGCGCTGTTCATCGGATAAACCCGTTGTGCCAATAATCATACGCACACGATGCTTGAGGCAGGCCTCAAGGTTTTTCATGGTAGGCTCAGGAAGAGTAAAATCAATGAGAACATCCGCACCTTTGATAGCGTCGATGTTACGGACAATCTTCACGCCATGGGACATTTCTGGAACATCCTCACGATGAGGACTTTCGATAAGCGCCACGATCTGAAATTCTTTATCCTGCGCAGCAAGCTCAGTGATGCGCTGCCCCATCCGGCCCTGACAGCCGGTAATAGCTAATTTGATCATAAATATCCCTGGGCTAGATCAATTTGAATTGTTTTAACGTTGTCTTTAATTTCATCAGATTCTCATGCTCAAGCTCACACAGCGGCAAGCGCAACTTCGCAGAACAAAGGCCCATCAAACCACACGCTGTCTTTACGGGCGCAGGATTGGTCTCAACGAACATGGCCTTAATGATCGGCATCAATTTTGCCTGTTTTGCCTCAGCTTCTTTAACCTTACCCTTAAGCATCAAGTTGACGACCTCGGCCACTTCCTTGGGCATAATATTGGCCAGCACAGAAATAACACCTGTGCCTCCCAGTTTCATCATAGGAATGGTCAGCGCATCATCACCCGAAATAAGATCAAATTTCTTACCGCAGGCTTCTTTGACCGCTTTAGCCTGATCCAAATTTCCAGACGCCTCCTTAACACCCACGATATTCTTGCAATCCTTGACAAGCTTAGCAATGGTCGGAGTTTCAATATTGCGGCTGCAACGGCCTTCAATATTGTAAAGGATAATCGGGATCTTTACGCTGTCCGCAACCGCCTTAAAATGAAGATACAATCCCTTTTGCGTGGGCTTGTTATAATACGGGGTCACAACAAGAGCCGCATCCGCACCAGACTCTTCTGCATGACGCGTCAAACGGACAGCCTCAGACGTTGAATTAGAACCTGTGCCCGCGATCACAGGGATGCGCTTATGGACCACATCCACGGCGATCTCAATGACCCTGTCATGCTCCTCATGTGATAACGTGGGCGACTCACCTGTTGTCCCGCACGGAATAATACCCCTGGTCCCGTTCTTGATCTGATACTCCAGAAGCTCTGCAAGCTTCCACTCATCCACACCATGATCCGTGAACGGGGTGACCAATGCAACCATAGAACCTTTGAACATATGCCTCTCCCTATGAATGAAAGTAATATTCACCTTTACAAACAAACTTGCCGCTGCCTTTAAGCCAGACGTTGGTGATCACACATTTATCTTCCACCACGTCGATATCAAAGCTCACATCCAAAAGCTCACCGCTTTTGGTCACAACACGGATCGCAGCACCCTTCTCGGCGATATGCTTTTCCTTGCCCTGCAAATATCCCACGAGCGCGGCCGCCACACTGCCCGTACCACAAGCAAGTGTCTCAGCTTCAACACCTCGCTCATACGTGCGCAGCGCCACACAACCATCCTTGATCTTTTCCACAAAATTAACATTCGTGCCCTTGGGCGCAAAAACAGAATGATGCCTCACCAGCTGGCCAAGGCCGTTCACATCCATTTCCTGCAAGCCCTGCACAAAAATAACCGCATGCGGCACACCGGTGTTGATGAAATGCCCTGTCAGCTTATGCCCTTCGACCTTGATCTGAATATTCGGACGATAATCCTTGGGATCGCTCAATCTTACCTGGGCCGATTCTCCATCCACCTTGGCCAAGATCTTCCCTGCGATCGTTTCCATGCTAAAGATCTCGGGAACAAGCGCAAATTTATGGGCAATGTAAACGGCCATACAGCGCGCACCGTTGCCGCACATTTCGGCCTCTGACCCATCTGCATTGATAATGCGCATACGGTAATCACCAGTCGACGATCCGTCCAAAACCATCACGCCGTCAGCTCCAATACCCATATGGCGATCGCACGCTTTTCTGGCAAACACGGAATAATCAATGCCTACCGCATGGTCAATAACAATGAAATCATTGCCCGCACCCTGCATTTTGACAAAAGGAACTTTGATCATTTTAAAAACTCCGGGATACTTGCTCCTGCGATAAGATCCTTAAATGTCTCTCGCTGCTGGACCACCGCCCACTGATCGCCTTTAACAATAACCTCAGCAGAACGACCGCGTACATTGTAATTGCTGGCCATGACATATCCGTAAGCCCCCGCAGAAAGCAAGACCAGGAATTCTCCATCCTTAACATCTGCGACCTTACGATCATGTGCGAAAACATCCGCACTCTCACAGATCGGGCCCACAACGTCACAGACTATGACTTTAGCCTTAGACTTTTTAACAGGAACGATCTCATGATAAGCCCCGTACATCGACGGACGAACAAGATCATTCATGCCGGCGTCCACGATCATGAATTTCTTGACCCCGTTATCTTTCGTATAAAGTTTCTTTGTAACAAAGACACCGGCATTCCCGGCAATGAATCGCCCCGGCTCCATGATCAAACGAAATTTCCGTCCTTTTAAAAGGGGGAGAACTTTTCGGGCATAAGCTTCAGCCGTCTGGGGCGCCTCATCTTTATAAACGATCCCCATACCGCCGCCGATATCAAAATATTCGATCTTCACGCCATCCCGCTCAAGCGCATCAACGAACGCCAAGGCCTTCTTAATGGCCACAAGAAAAGGCGCGCTCTCGGTGATCTGTGAACCAATATGAATGTGCACACCATTGATGCGCAAATGGTTATAGGATCTTCGATCCAAAAAGATCCCCCGCGCCGTCTTAAGATCAATGCCAAACTTTTTCTTAAGGCTGCCCGTGCTGATCTTATCATGCGTCGGCGCCTGAACATCAGGGTTGATCCTCAGCGCCACCTGCACGGTTCTTTTCATCTTCGCGGCAATGCGTTCAATGTTCTTCAGTTCAGGCTTCGACTCAACATTAAAAATAAGGATCTCCGCCCTGATCGCAGCCATGATCTCTTCATCGGTCTTACCCACCGAAGCATAGGCAACTTTCTTCATGTCCGCTTTAACAAGCAAGGCTTTCTTAAGCTCACCGCCAGACACAATATCAAATCCAGCCCCTTCATGGACCAACGTCTTAAGAACAGCCAAATTACTATTAGCCTTCATGGCAAAACAAATGATCGGAGACACACTCTTAAAAGCTTCTCTGATCTTCTGAAAATGCTCAACAAGGGTTTTATGACTGTAAATATAAACAGGTGTGCCGACCTTCTTCACAATAGAAGAGACCTTGACACCTTCACAGCAAAGCTCCCCAGCTTTGTATTGAAAATCATGGATCGGATGACGGTAGGTGCTCATTTAAGACGTTTTTTCCATTTATTGATCTGGGCTTTAACCATATCAGGATTTGTCGACCCCATAGATTTCTTGATCTGAACCGAAACCTCTGGCCTCAAAAGATTACGCATGTCATCTTCAAAATGCATCGAATAACGCTTGAGCTGTGCCACATTCATATCCGAGATCTTACGGCCATGGTCCAGGCATTCCTTGACCATCGCACCGACAGTATCATGCGCGTCACGGTAGGAAACACCTTTCTTAACCAGGTAATCAAGAATATCGACTGAAAAGAAATATTCACTGGTGATCCTGGCTTTTAAAACATCCCGCTTGATCTTGATGCCGCCGCTAAAAACCTGGGCCATGATCTCAAGAATATCTTCCATGGTCTCCACACAATCAAAAAGGGCGGGCTTATCCATCTGCATATCACGATTGTACGTCATGGGCAGCCCCTTCATCAGCACAAACAGCTCCACAAGACGACCCGGGAATTTAGACGTTGTGCCACGCACAAGCTCAAGAACATCAGGATTCTTTTTATGGGGCATGATCGATGATCCCGTACAAAAAGCATCATCAAGCGCGATGAAATTAAATTCGCTTGTCACCCAAAGGATAAGATCCTCACACACGCGCGTCAAATGCATGCCCGTGATCGCGCTGGCCGCCATGATCTCAATGATGAAATCGCGGTCTGAAACAGAATCAATGCTATTCGCCGCGGTCATAGCAAACCCAAGTTTCTCGGTAACAAAATCACGGTTTGTGGGAAGCGATGTTCCCGCCAGAGCACAAGCGCCCAGCGTATTAATATTCGTACGCCGCTTTGCGTCTTCAAAACGACCCTTATCACGCTCCAGCATCTCCACATAAGCCAGGATCTGATGCGATAAAAGAACAACCTGCGCTGACTGCAAATGCGTGTACGCAGGAATAATAACATCCTGGTTCTTATCCGCAAAGTTGACAAGCGCTATCTGCAGCCCGTCGATAAGAGCAATGATGTTCTCCAGATGGTCCAGGCAATATAACCGGACGTCTGTCACGACCTGATCATTGCGTGAGCGCGCCGTATGCAATTTATCCGCAGGTTGTCCGACAAGCTTGCGTAATTTCACCTGGATGTCCGTGTGCACATCTTCAGCATCCGGATCATATACATACTTCCCGTCCTCGACCATCTTGATGAGCGTTTTAAGGCCCGCCGTAATAGCTGACGCATCTTTCTTGGGAATAATCCCCTGCTCGCCGAGCATCTGCGCATGAGCTAAACTGGCAACACAATCATATAACGCAAGCTTCGAATCATAAGAAATGCTATGCGTGAACTTTTCGGAAAGCTTGCTCAAGCTTCCTGTAAAACGAGAACCCCAAAGCTTTGACGCCATACCTGCCCCCTGGATTAAGAGTAACGCTGGAACGGAACGGTCCAAAGTTTGATGAATCCTTCGGCCAACGACTGATCAAATTTATCGCCCTTGCCATAAGTCGCCATCTTCTCGCTGTAACGCGAATACGGCGACTTGCGGCCAACGACGATGGCATGCCCCTTGTAAAGCTTAATACGTACAACACCCGTTGTATTCTTGTGGTATTCATTGAAGAAGGCATCCATCTGTGCCTTCAGGGGCGTCCACCACAAACCATTATACGTCAGCTCGGCGTATTTCTGGGAAAGGATCTCTTTGAAGCGCAAACTGTCACGGTCAAGGACCAGACTTTCGATCTCACGGATAGCCAAATGAAGGGCTGTGCCCGCCGGATTCTCATAAAGTTCACGGGACTTAATACCCACCAAACGGTTCTCGATCATGTCCACACGCCCGATGCCATGCCGGCCCACGATCTCGTTGAGTTTAAGCACCAGTGCCAGCGGCTTCATCTTCTCGCCGTTAACGGCCACAGGCACGCCTTTAAGAAATTCGATCTCCACATAACCGGGCTTATTCGGCGCCTTCAGCGGATCGACTGTCATCGTAAACACATCTGCGGGAGGCTCGACCATTGGATCTTCGAGAAGACCACTTTCGATCGCCCGACCGTAAACATTAGTATCAATGCTGTACGGACTCTTTTTAGTCGCCGTCACCGGAACACCCTTTGACTTGGCGTAATCAATTTCCTCATCGCGTGACTTGAATTCCCATACACGCACCGGAGCGATCACTTCCATCTTGGGTTCCATCAAACGATACGTAACTTCAAAACGGACCTGGTCATTTCCCTTGCCCGTACAGCCATGAACCAAACCCACGGCTTTCTCCTTACGCGCGATCTCAACCTGCTTATACGCAATAAGAGGGCGTGATAATGCACACGCAAGATTATATTTACCTTCATACAAAGCACCCGCCTTGAGCGCTGGAACAGCATACTCCTCAATAAGTTCCTGCTGAAGGTTCAAACAATAAGCTTTCGAAGCACCTGATTTAATTGCCTTGGCCTTCACTTTATCAAAATCATCTCCCTGGCCCACATCGCCAATGACCGCAATGATGTCGTAACCGCGGTCCTTAAGCCATGGGATAATGCACGAGGTATCTAAACCACCTGAGTAAGCTAGAACAACCTTCTTCATGTAAGTCCTCTTTCAAAATTACTTTTTTGAACTGTATAAGAAAACCATGACCGCTTTTTGAACATGCAGGCGATTCTCCGCTTCATCAAAGATCACAGAGTGGGCTCCGTCTATAACGTCAGCGGAAACTTCCTGCCCGCGATGCGCCGGAAGACAATGCATAAAGATGTGCCCCTTATCCGCCTTGGCCGCAAGCTTTGCATCGATCTGATACCCTTTAAAATCCTTAAGCCGTTTGGCGGTTTCTTCTTCTTGCCCCATGCTGACCCATGTGTCCGTATAAAGAACATTAGCACCATCAGCCGCTTTAACCGGATCATGCGTTACAATGATCTTCGCACCTGTCACCTGGGCGCATGCCTGGGCTTTCTTGACATAATCCATCGCAGGCTCATGCCCTTTGGGCACAGCAACAACCATATCCATCCCGACCTTCGCACATGCCAACATGAGCGAATTGGTCATGTTGTTGCCGTCGCCGATATAAGCCATCTTAATCCCTTTGAGCTGACCGAACTTTTCCTGCACCGTCAGAATATCCGCGAGCGCCTGACATGGATGTGAAAGATCAGAAAGTGCATTGATGACCGGGACCGTCGCATATTTTGAAAGTTCTAGAAGATCCCCGTGAGCAAATACGCGCGCAACAATACCGCCCACATAACGTGACAATGTACGGGCAATATCCGCCGTAGGTTCACGCTTACCTAGGCTGATGTCATCCGGCGCAAGATAGATCGTATTGCCACCCAACTGAAAAATTCCCGTCTCAAAAGAAACCCGTGTGCGATTCGAAGGCTTTTGAAAGATCAAGGCAATAGATTTGCCTTTCAAAAGACCCGCATGCAAAGACGGCTTCTTTTTCAGCTGGGTCGCCAACTTTAAAATAGCCGTAATATCTTGGGATGAATGATCCGCGATAGAAAGAAAATCACGTTTTTTCATATGTTCCTTTATGTCTTGGCTGCCACTAATGCTTTTTCGAGAATGCCAAGCGCCTTATCCACTTCTTTCCGGGTCACATTAAGCGCAGGCATGATCCGCAAAACTTTGCCCTGCGTGCAGTTGATGATAAGCCCGTTCTCAAAACAGGCATCAAAGATCCCCTTGCCTTCAATAAAAAGCTCAACCCCAATCATCAAGCCGACCCCCCTGACCTCCTTGATGAATGTATACCTTTTCTGAAATTCCTTAAGCCGCTCGATCATATACACACCCATGATCCGCGCGTTCTTCAGCATTTTATCTTTATGCAATGCTTCAAAAACACCAAGAGCCGCTTTGGTCACAAGAGGACTTCCTCCAAATGTCGTGCCATGCATGCCCGGCTGTAAAAGATGCGCCACATGCCGATGGGCGATCATAGCACCGATCGGAAGGCCACCACCCAACCCCTTGGCCAAGGTCATCACATCCGGAACAATGCCATAATGTTTATACGCGAACATCTCGCCTGTCCGTCCCATGCCGGTCTGGACCTCATCGACAATAAGTAAAAGTTTCTTCTCATCGCAAAGTTGCCGCAAAGAACGCACATAATCAACGGATGCAATATTCAACCCACCCTCACCCTGCACAAGCTCGAGCATGACGGCGACAGTCCTGGGTGTAAGCGCGGCTCTCACAGCATCGATATCATTGAATGGGAGCGTCACAAAACCCTGTAAAAGAGGCGCAAACCCTTTCTGGTGTTTCGCCTGTCCTGTGGCCGATATCGCGCCCATGGTCCGGCCATGAAAGGAATTAAGCGTCGTAATGATCTCAAAACGCCCCCCTTCAGCCCCCGGGAAAGCCCCGCCAAAAAGTCGCGCGAACTTGATCGCCGCTTCATTGGCCTCAGCCCCGCTATTACAAAAGAAAGCTTTCCCATCAAAAGCATTCCGGATGATCTCTTTGGCAAGCTTGGACTGGTTGATCCCAAAGAAATTATTCGGAATATGGATCAGCTTCCCGATCTGATCACGTACTGCGGCGACGACCTTGGGATGACAATGCCCGACGTTGGAAACACCCCATCCGGGAAAGAAATCCAAATACTTCTTTCCATCCATATCGGTCAAAACACTTCCCTTACCCTTAACGAACACAACTGGCAAACGCGCATAAGTCGGAAAGATGAACTGATCGTAATTATCAAAAACGTCTTTTTTAGTCGCCATAATTTTTAGAAATTCTGATCTTATTTCTGGACAATCTGGGTACCAACACCCGTATCAGTAAAGATCTCAAGAAGAAGTGCATGGTCCATGCGCGCGTCGATGATATGAGCTTTCGGAATGCCGCCAAGAACAGCCTCAATGCAGGAGTCCACCTTGGGGATCATGCCACCGGCGATAGTGCCGTCTTTTTTGAGCCGATCCACATCCTCAAGTGTTAACGTCGAAAAAAGGCTCGCAGGGTCTTTAGGATCAGCCAGAACACCAGGAACATTGGTCAAGAGAACAAATTTCTCAGCGGATACAGAAGACGCAATAGCGCTGGCAACTTCATCCGCATTAACATTATGGGTCTGCTTATCCGCGCTTACACCGAGCGGGGCAACAACAGTGATACGCCCCCGACGCAAATAATTCTCAATGATGCGCCGTTCAATATTTGTGATCGTTCCGACATATCCGAGATCTCTATCAGATTTCTTTTTTTCAACATAAACAATATTCTCATCACCCTTAAGGCCGCTCGCATCTCCGTGCAAAGCACGGATATCATTAACGATCTGCGCATTGATCGCATCAAGCTCCTCAACAACAATCTTTAACGTCTTTTCATCTGTCACACGGATCCCATTATGAAACTCAGGCTCAACGCCAATAGCCTTAAGACGATTGGAAATATGAGGTCCGCCACCATGAATCAAAATGATGCGGATACCCACATAACTCAAGAAGACAATGTCCTCCAGGACACTGCGACGAATGGCATCATCATGCAGGATGCTTCCACCGTACTTGATCACAAAGACCTTCTTACGAAACTGGTCAATGTAAGGCATTGCTTCGACGAGAACGCCGGCTTTCTTAATTATAGTTTCCATTAATGTCAATGTATTTATGGGTTAGATCGCATGTATAGACCGTCGCAGCAGCCTGTCCGAGCCCGAGATCCGCATTGATATAAATCGTATTTCTCTTAACAGAAAAATCGATCTTAAGTGTCTTCTCCGTAACCTGAGAGAAACCGCAAGCACCGATCGCCGCAGCAACACGGCCCCAGTTGGGATTGTCCGTATAGTCCGCTGTTTTCACAAGATTCGAATTTGCCACCTTCATAGCCGCATCCCTGGCCTGCTTGAAATTCTTGGCCCCTGTGACTTTGATCTCAAAAAATCTCGACGCACCTTCACCATCAATGACAATATCGCGTGCTAATTTCAAACACACCGCTTGAAGCGCCTGAACAAACAGCGCATATTCTTTACCTTTGGATGTGATCAACTTATTACCCGCCATCCCATTAGCCATGACAGAAACCATGTCATTGGTGCTCATACATCCGTCGACCGTGATCATATTAAACGACTGATTTACCGCTTCTTTAAGCGCAAGTTTAAGCATCCCCGCCGTGATCGCACAATCCGTTGTCACTGCTGAAAGCATGGTGGCCATGTTCGGCTCGATCATGCCCGAACCCTTAGCACATCCCCCGATGGTCACCACCTTACCCGCTATCTCGATCTGGACCGCGACCTGTTTATCCATGGTGTCGGTGGTCATGATCGCTTTGGCAAAATTAACACCTCTTTTTGCGCTCAAACCCTTGAACAATGCTGGAATCGCTTCTTTGATCTTTTCATAGGGAAATGGCCGGCCAATAATCCCCGTCGACATCACAAGCACATTCATAGGGCTCACGCCCAGCCTCTCAGCAATGATCTCCGTCATCTTTTTGGCATACATCATGCCATATTCACCTGTAAAAGCATTGGCATTACCGCTATTGGCCACAAGGGCCTGAACCTTACCCGCTTTAATATTCTTCTGGCAAACAAGGATCGGCGCAGCTTTAACAGAATTCATCGTAAAAACGGCGGCAGCATTGCACATCACATCCGAACAGATGAGACCCAGATCCGGTTTACCGGATTTCTTAACCCCCGCCCAGAATCCATTCGCCCTAAACCCTTTAGGAGATGTGACCGTACCTTTTAAAACCTTCATACCAACCCTTCCGTCTCATTAAAGCCATACATGATGTTCATATTCTGAACCGCTTGACCACTCGCACCCTTAACAAGATTATCAATAGCCGATGTGATAACGACCATTTTCCTGTTCTCGCTGATAGCAAGCCCGATATCACAAAAATTCGTCCGAACGACATTGCGCAATTCCGGCTGTTGGCCGATATCAAGAACACGCACAAACGTTTCTGTCTTATAAAATTTCTTATAAAGCAAATGCAAGGAAGCATCTGTCATTTTAGCATTCAATTGAACATAAATCGTCTCCAGGATCCCGGAATCAACGGGCAAAAGATGCGGGACAAAATTTACGTCCCATGTTTTCCCCGACATGGATGAAAGATACTGCGAAATCTCCGGCGTATGCTGATGACTAAGTACCCGATACGCTTTGAAGTTTTCATTCACAAACGGGAACATAAAAGCTTCCGCCACCTTCTTCCCGGCGCCCGAAACACCCGATTTGGCATCAATGGTAATGGAGGCGATCTTTTCGCCATGGATCGACACCAAAGGCGCGAGCGCCAAGAGAGCTGCCGTCGGATAGCATCCCGGATTCGATAAGAGCTTGGCCTTCTTTATTTTAGACCGATAGATCTCGCAAAGACCGTAAACCGCTTTGGGCAAATTCTTCACATCCTTATGGTCCGCGTGGTACCATTTCTTATAAACAGAGATCTTCTTCAACCGGTAATCTGCGCTAAGATCGATCACCTTTTTACCCGCAGCAAGAAGTTTCCCGGCGATATTCATCGACTCCGTGTGCGGAAGCGCAAGAAAAACCACATCACATTGAGCGGTAGCCGCATCGAGAGTGTATTTCTCACAGACAAGATCTGTCCGATTCTTGAACTCAGGCCAGATCACATCAACCCGTCCCGTCGTCGAATGCGCCGCTACATAGGTTACCCGAACATCCTTGTGATTCAAAAGGATATCCAAAAGAACCTTGCCGGAAAAACCACTTATGCCGACGATACCAACTCTGACCATAGGCCCCTTCTCCCGCGAAATCTCGTCGGGAAGATTTAGATATAATATAAAAACAGAATTAAATAATAAATGAAAAAGCCTGCCCCGTCAATAGAACTTTTTGAAGGGACAGGCTTATTAAACTCTTGTGAAACAATAGGTTATCTCTTAACCCACTGGAATTTCCTGCGCGCCCCCTTTTGCCCGGGTTTCTTACGCTCTTTCATACGGGAGTCACGTCGCAAACAAAGATTCTTCTTGAGCACAGACCGTGTGGTCTGGTCAAATAATGTCAACGCCCTTGCAATGGCCATCCTCAAAGCACCAGCTTGACCTGTGAGGCCACCGCCAACCGCATTGACATCCATATCAAACTTGCTAAGAAAATTTGTTAACTTAAAAGGTGATAAAATGATGATCCGGTCTGTTTCCCTGGGGAAATAGACTTCAAATCCACGGCCATTGATCGTGATCTTACCCGTTCCAGGCGTAATGATAACGCGGGCGATAGATGTTTTACGACGACCGGTAGCTGCATATTTAACGACTTCAACCATTGATCCTACTCCTTGGAAAATTAAATGTCTAAAACAACAGGTTTCTGAGCCTTATGCGGATGATCTGCGCCCGCATAAACATGAAGATGCGTCTTAACCACAGCCCCCAACTTTCCCGCCGGGATCATACGATGGACCGCAAGTTCAATGACCTTGTGCGGCTGTTTGATGATCATATCGGAAAATCTGACGCTCTTTAAACCGGAATGAAAACCGGAATAACGATCGTAGAACTTATCACTTGTCTTCTTTCCAGTAACACGGATCTTCTCGGCATTAATGACAATGACGTGATCGCCCGTATCCATGAAAGGTGTAAAAGTCGCTTTGTGTTTGCCACGCAGGATAGAAGCGATCCTGGTCGCTAAACGACCAAGCACTTTTCCGTCGGCATCAACAAGATAGAATTTCTTCTGGATCTCGTCTTTCTTGGGAAGTGTTGTTTTTTGGACTGCCATGTTCAACTCTCTTTACGTTTTATCTTTGGCTCGATCTTCTTCCAGAAGATTCAAACTCACCTCATGATGAATGAGCAAAAAGTATACCATTGAATTCCGAGAAGTCAACTAATTTCCTCGACTAGTACTTGACCTCTTCCAAACAAAGACCCTGCGGAACAGCGGCAACACCGGCCGCCCTGCGGTCCTTGCTTTTCAACATCGCGGCCACACTTCCTGCAGGAAAACGGCCTGACCCGACCCCCAAAAGCGTACCCACGATATTACGGACCATCTTATAAAGAAACCCGTCAGACTCAACGGTGATCCGGATAAAATCACCGGATTTCTTGATCTCAAGCCGCCTGATCGTCCTAACCGCGCCACAGGTCCTAGAACGGTCGATATTGGCAAAGGAACTAAAATCTTTCCTACCCACAAAAGCCCTAGCTTCTTGCCGCATAAGCCTCACATCAAGCTTGCGCGGAAAAAAACAGCAACGCTTGCGATCAAGCGCTGAAGCATACGAACGATTAAGAACCGTATACGTGTAAACCTTAGATTGGGCACTTCGCTGGGCGTGGAACTTACGGGGAACTTCTTCTGCCTTAACAACAACAATATCACGCGGCAAATTATAATTTAAAGCACGCATGATCTCATCTGCCGGCATATCGGTCACAACACGAAAATGTGCAACCTGCCCGCGCGCATGAACTCCGGTGTCTGTCCGACCCGAACCGATCACCACCAAACGATCGACCTTGAACATCCTAGAAAGAACGGCCTCAATCTCTCCCTGCACCGTACGCTGGCCACCTGCCTGAACCTGCCAGCCGTTGAAATCTGAACCATCGTATTCCAGGGTGAGCTTGAACGTCTTCATCATTAAATCATCTGGTATTCGATGAGCTTCTCCGCGATCTGCACCGCATTGAGCGCAGCACCCTTACGAAGATTGTCAGAAACGACCCAGAGATTAAGACCATTAGCGATCGATTCATCCTCACGGATACGGCCGACAAACGTCTCATCCAGGCCATCCGCGTTGATCGGCATGGGATACACTTTCTTCGACGGATCATCCACAACCTTGACGCCAGGAGCTTTCGATAAAAGCTCGATCGCTTTAGCGCGCGTCAACTTCTTCTCCGTCTCAATGTTAACAGACTCGGAATGCGAATTGAACACCGGGACACGGATACACGTGGCCGTGACCTTAATATTATCATCATGCAGGATCTTCATGGTCTCATGGACCATCTTCATCTCTTCCTTGGTATACGCATTCTCCATGAACACATCGATCTGCGGGATAAGATTGTGCAGGATCTGATACGCGAGCTTTTTAGGCACCATATCACCCTTAAGCTGATTCTTCATCTCATCGATCGCCTCAGACCCGGCACCAGAAATAGCCTGATAAGTCGAGACAACAATGCGCTTGATCTTGGCGTAATCATGCAAAGGCTTGAGCGCAACGACCATCTGGATGGTCGAACAATTCGGATTAGCAATGATCCCCTTATGCCACTTAACATCTTCAGGATTAACCTCGGGAACAACCAGGGGCACATCCTTATCCATGCGGAACTGACTGGTATTGTCAATCACAACAG
>CAJBYM010000137.1 GCA_903959815.1 Candidatus Omnitrophota bacterium | reverse complement strand
TGCCGTAGGACAAACATTTGTAGAGGATCCAACGATCAATACCTTGTGCAGGTTGGAAGCACGGTTTGAATGTACCCAGACCTATATCCATGTCCTTAAAAATTTGTCTTCACTGGATCAAACAGACGTTGATTCAGTGGCGCAAGACATGCCGGATTGGTTATTACAGATCCCGTTGGAAGATGTAGAACTAAGACTCCGGCATTTACAGGAACATGGGGAGTAGGAGAACCCTGTGGTGAAATTATTATATGCTGTTATACGTTATTACGCATTGTTAGATATTATTTAGTAGACAGGTACGAACCTCGTCCCGCCAGCGACCCCATATGTAACCCTCAGATGAACTGGCGACAAGCTGTGCCACAGGCGTCTGAGGGTTTTTTTGCCTGGAGGGGCACTAGATCCCTCAGAAATGACCAGATTTACTCAATATCTTCGTAAGTATGCGGGTATCCAGCCTCGGACCTACTGGTGGGAATTCTCCTTCTATACAGTCATAAGCAGGGCCCGGCAGCGGTTCTTCCTGGGCAAGCGCCCTGAAGACCTAGATCACATTGATACGATCGAGAAACGGACCTGGGAGAGGCATCTGGCCCATCTTGACCGGCTGGAGCGGTTCCCCTTAGAGAAGGCTGAATACTATGTGAGATTGAAGGAATCTCGCGGGGCTAATACCGTTAGAGATCTGGCCAGGATCACGGGTGAGGACTGGTCCTATATTGCCCGGATCCTGAGAACCTTGGAGCTGCCAGCTTCGATCAAGTCGTTCCTCTTGAGTAATAAAAGTGATCCCGCTATTCTCCAGTTCTTCCACCTAGTGAATGGGATCAGGCTTTTTTGTTTTCTGGGGCCGTCATATCAACAGAGAACGTTGACATTATTGTTTAATAGTGGCGTGAAGGAATAAATGGATTGCGGGACATCTGAAACCTTGTTATATTAAAAAAAATTGAAAATGGTCTGGGATTCATTCCAGAGGATCTTTATTGATGGTCGGGCCGTCTTCTGGTTTTAAACCGGGGCGGCCTTTTTATAGATCCAGTGTTTCTTTCCCTATAAATGAATACGATGATACAAATGCCAGAATTATCGGTATAAAAGTTGGCTGATGATGTGAAGCTAGGAAGACAAGGCCATGAAAGAGGCATTGAAAATGCGGAATGCTGTTGAGGGAACTGCCGAGGAAGCATCGAAGTTGAAAGTTGCTCCGTCAGCCGCGATCCGCAGGGGAGGATTCTTATGGATGGCTTGGTTGTTCCCCTGGGTGATCCTGGCCGTTTCTCTCATAACGACCTATCAGTTGAGGACAGGCGTAGAAGAGAATGCTCTTCGGGAGAAGAAAGCCTATTTTGATTTCCTTGTGCGTGAGGCCAAGAGCCGGATTGAACAGCGCATGTTGGCCTATGAGCAGGTATTGCGCGGAGCCCAGGGCTTATTTATCGCTTCGTCGCTCGTCGGACGCGAGGACTTTCGCGCGTATGTTAACGCGTTACGGCTGGAAGAGAATTATCCTGGTATCCAGGGCGTTGGATTTTCGCTGATTGTGCCTAAGGCAGAGAAAGACAGGCATGTCGCTGCCATTCGTAAGGAAGGGTTCCCCGAATATACCATTGTCCCCAAAGGCGAACGCGACATTTACACCTCCATCATCTACCTTGAGCCATTCACCGGGCGCAACTTGCGCGCCTTCGGCTATGATATGTATTCCGAATCTGTCCGTCGGGCTGCCATGGAGAAGGCGCGTGATCTGGGCAAGGCTTCGCTTTCCGGAAAGGTAAAACTGCTTCAAGAGACCGCTGAGCACGTGCAGGCCGGGTTTTTGATGTATTTGCCTGTGTTCAAAAATGACGCGCCGCATGAGGCTATCCGTGACCGTCGCGCCAATATTATCGGCTGGGTTTATGCGCCGTTTCGCATGGACGATCTGATGACAGGTCTTCTGGGGGAACGTGCTCACGACCTCGATATCCAGATTTATGACGGCGAGGAAGTTTCGGACAGCACTCGGATGTATCACTCTGGGGACAGTCGCGGTTCTATGGCGGCCGGGCATTTGCAGGCATCCAACCGCCTTGTTATCGCTGGCCATCCCTGGACGGTAGTGACATATTCACATTTTGGTCTTGAAAAGCCGCTCGCTGATACAAAGTCAAGGTTTGTGGCGTTGATGGGGACAGTCGTGAGTTTCTTGCTTGCTTTGCTGGCCTGGCTTTTAGTCAATAGTTGGGCGAGGGCAGTGGAAGCGGTGCGCTTGAACCGGGAACTTTTTCAGAGTGAAAACCGGTTCAGAGTGATGTTTGAACGGTCCCCCTTGGGTGTAGCGTTGGTCGAATCACGTACGGGGATCATTGATGAGGTTAACCCTAAGTTTGCCGAGATCGTTGGCCGGACAAGAGAAGATCTGCTCAGGATAAACTGGAAGGATATTACGCATCCGGATGATGTTCAGAAATCTCTGGATTCTATGGCGTTGTTAAATGTTGGGAAAATCAGCGGATTTGATATGGAAAAACGATACATCCGCCCAGATGGAACTTGTGTTTGGGTCAGCATGATTATTTCTCCGATCAGTTCTGAAAAGGAGGCCCCGCCTCGATATCTCTGTATGGTTGAAGATATTACCAAACGCAAGCAGGCGGAGGAGAAGGTCAAAACATTTGCTCTCGCTATAGAAAATTCCTATGACGGCGTTCTTCTGACGGATCTGAGCGGGAACATCACGTTTGCCAATCAGACTGCTTTGGGTGTCTTGGGCTATACCTGGGATGAGCTCAGGCAACTCAATGTCGCGCAACTGGACGAATCTCCCGATACTGCAAAGAAGATCATGGAAGAAATGATGTCAGACGGCGGATGGAGCGGTGAGCTTGTTTCCAGAAAGAAGAATGGCGAGCTGTTTCCGGCTTTCGTAACCACATCACGGGTGAAGGACGACAAGGGTAATATCGTTGCCTTAATGAGTCATTTTCGGGATATCTCTGAGCATAAACAGATCGAAGCGGCTTTAAGGGCGACTGAAGCTGAACTTGTCCATGTTTCCCGCATTGCGGTTCTGGGGCAGATCACGGCTGCTGTGGCGCACGAAGTCAATCAGCCTTTAGGCGCTATTTTGAATAGGGCTTCCGAAGCGCAGATGATCCTGTCCCAATCCAATCCTGATATTAAGAAAGTGCAAACAATTTTGTCCAAAATTGTTGCAGAAGATGAGCGCGCAGGCAGTGTGATTCGAAAAATTCGGGAACTTGCCAAGAAAGACGCCCGCCAGAATGAATTATTGGATGTTGATATTATTATCCGGCAGGTGGTGACTATCATCAATAGCCGTGCGATCTTGAAAGGTGCCAAAGTTAATCTGGATCTTCGGCCTCCGCAGAAATTTGTTTTGGGTGACAAAATCCAATTGCAACAAGTTGTGTTGAACCTGATAACCAATGCCTTAGAGGCCGGCGTCGATAAATCGGCCAGGAAGATCCAGATCATTTCAGAGGTTCGCGATTCCGGACTTGTGACAGTGAGCGTATCAGATTCTGGCTTGGGGATCAATGAGGGCGAGATCGAGAAATTGTTCCAGCCTTTTTATACGACTAAGACCGAAGGGCTGGGGATTGGCCTTTTTATATGCCGGTCGATCATTCAGGCCCATGGCGGATCGTTATCAGCACGCAATAATCCCGATAAGGGGGCAACGTTCTTTTTTTCTTTGCCGATAGCGCAAGAGTCAGAAGGAGATGCGATTGAACGCACATAAATCTACAGTTTATATTGTTGACGATGACGTTGGTTTTCGCGAAAGCCTTGAGGATCTGGTAAAGGCGATGGGATATCAGGTCTTTGGATTTTGTTCAGCGGAAGATTTCTTGGAACAGGGGAAAGTTAGCCGACCCGGTTGCCTTATTCTGGATATTTTTCTCCCTAACATTGATGGGCTGGCTTTGCAGAAAAAACTTCGCGGCCGAGAAGGCCCGCCCCCTGTTATTTTTATCACGGGGCATGGGGATGTCCCCATGAGCGTGAAAGCCATGAAGACCGGAGCGGTGGATTTCCTTTTGAAACCTTTTAAGACAAAAGATCTGCGCTTCGCGATCATTCAGGCCCTTGAAAAGGATACCTGTTACGTCAAAGAGGAAGTATCGCGCCAGGAGATTCATTCCCGTATCAATTCTTTGACGCCGCGAGAACAGGAAGTCATGCGCCAGATCATCACAGGGAAGCTGAACAAGCAGATCGCATCGGCCCTGGGAACCGCTGAAAAAACCATCCGGAAGCATCGCAGCCGTGTGATGAGAAAAATGAGGATCTCCTCTGTCGCTGACTTGGTGAGGGTGTTGGAAAAAGTCGGCATCGTTCATTCTTCCGCAGGCCTGTCCTAACAAATTCTTCTATCTCATTTTCACTCTAAAAATTGTAAATCTTTGGCGAACTGAGAGAATCGCGTTAATTGAAACCTTCTTCCTCTGTGGGGATGGGGGGCATTTGTCGCATAGATATTTCTATAATTAAATATAAGATAGAGCCCGACAAGTTTTGTGAGGGATAAGATGTAAAGAACAGCGGGAGAAGGATTAAAAAATTTTTGTTCAAAGATGGGGGAGCCATGGCCGAATCAAAGAAAGAGAAAATGTTGAATGATCCACAGGTCAAACTGGAGATCGCGCAGTATAAATGGATCGAGAGTGAGAAGGTAGGATACGATATTGGCTTTGATAAAGCCGCTGAAGATTGGTTCAAACTTCATGCCAAGGCATGGGAAGCGCAACATTCAAGCCCGGTCAAAAAATCCGCACGAAAAGCCAAGAAGGTTTAGTCCATTTATGGAAAGAACAATGGAAAATGTCCGGCCCGTGGAAACAAGTCCTTATGAGGTGCGAGCGCGCATTCAAACACTAAAAATAGAGCTGTACGAAAAGGATCAATACATTAGAACCGTTGAGGACGATCTAAGGAAAATAAAACAGCAAAGAATAACGACGAGCCCAGATGGATCGCAATGGTATCTGGGAGAAGAAAGGGTCGCGAAAGAACAATTAGATAGTGCAGTGAACAATTCATTGAACCGCTGTCGAGACCTGGGGGCACAGCTTGAGCAATTAAGAACACAATCACAGGCCGTGCAAAAGGAACTTCAGGATGCACAATGGTTTTTGGGGAAAGAGCGAAAATAGACGGAGCGGGATGGTAATTAGGGAGGGCCAAATGGGCAATAAATCATTATTTGAGGCAGTCCTGTCGTTTTTCAAAGGCATTCGTGACAAATTTTGCAAGACATGTAAGAAATAACAGCCAGAAGCCTGGGGTGCAAGGAAGATCTCTTATCGATGAAAGTTATTGGATAATTTCTTTTCATTACTGAAAGGACGTTTTTTGCTCAAGGCTAAAAATGTTGAGTTGTTGAACAACAAAGATGTCCTGCAAGAGGTTACCCGCCATCACTGGATCGAGAGTGAAAAGGCTGGCGCTGACATTTCCTTTGACATGGCGGCCAGGGATTGGCTGAATCGTTATTCTGATAGCTGGCTTGCGTATCATAAACCTGCGACCAAGGCGGCTCCCAAGCGCGCATTCAATAAAACTTCCAAGAAATAAAGGAGATAGAAATGGAACAGGAAAAAATTGTTTTATCTCATGCGCTGGAATTGGATAAGGAAAGAGTCGTGGCTGATATCGAAAAAATAATTGCTGCCGCTAAACAGGACGAAGATCGACTTCAGGCTGTTGAAAAGAGCTTGGGCGAAACGCAATCTGCTCTGGATGAGACAAGAACAAGGATCCAGCAGTTGGAAAATGATCTGCAGGAGAAAAATCAGCATATCCAAAAGACCGCGGAAGACTTCGGGAAATATAAGCAGCTATATGATGAATCGCAATGGCATTTGGGAGAAGAAAAGGCCCGGAGAGAGCAGTTTGAATCTGGGTTGAATAATTCGGTTGCCAGGTGCCAGGATCTGGAAACTCAGTTTGACCAGCTAAAGACCCAGGGACAAGCGATGCAAAAGGAACTTCAGGACGTACAATGGCATCTTGGAGAAGAAAAGGCCAGGAGCGCCAGATGTCCGGATCTGGAAGCCCAGCTTGACCAATTAAGGACGCAAGGACAGGCAGTACAGAAAGAGCTTCAGGACGTACAATGGCATCTTGGAGAAGAAAAGGCCAGGAGCGCCAGATGCCCGGACCTGGAGGTCCAGGTGGACCAGCTAAAGACACAAGGACAAACAGTGCAGAAGGAGCTCCAGGATGCGCAATGGCTTTTGGGGGAAGAGAAGACCAAAAGAGAACAATTTGAGGCCGGCCTGAAGGATTCGGTTGCCCGGTGCCAGGATTTGGAGGCCCAGCTTGACCTATTAAGGGCGCAGGGACAGTCAGCACAAAAAGACCTTCAGGAGGCGCAATGGCTTCTCGGTGAAGAAAAGGGCAGGAGAGAACAGGTTGAATCAGAGTTGAAGATCGCTATTGCGAATGGCGACGGTTTGCAAGCCCGGTTTGTCCAGCTGCAAGCCCAATGCGATGAAGCGCAAAAAGAGCTCGAGGAGGCTCGCGTTAAGAAGAGTAAGTCCGGCATCGCCGGTAAATTAGGCAAGAAAATAGTCCACGCTTTTGAGAATTTACCCTGAGCTGTGGGCAAGTTTTGATAATGCTGACGGCTTGTTGGGCAGCATTCTTAGCTGCAGCATAAAAGTTCTACCTTTTATCCAGTCTGGGACCCCATTTTAAAGACCCTTGTGACTCAATGAGTTGCGAGGGTTTTTCTTTGCCTATTGATGAGTTTCTTTTGGTTCTTGAAAGAAGGAGATCGGTTACTGTTGACTATACCTCGGTATAATTGAAACTATTTCAGCGTTCTATAAAATTAATAACAATATTTGATAACCCTTGCATTGCCAAGACAGTGAGCCTGGAAGAACTGGCGGCGTGCATTGAGGCGAATTTGAAAAAGACGGCATGATTAAAGGCAATTAATTGGAAGTCGGTGAGGTGGTTGACTTTAAATTGTGAGACGGAAGTGTTCTAGGATTTTGGGTACAAGGGGGTGTTTCTTTTTGCGCTTTTTGGTCAGCAGATAAATGTGCTCGAAGGCAACAGGCTGTGTTTTGGAGTTTAATATCACAAGGGGCTTTTTGCCAGGTGCCTGGGTTACGGTGAACTTGTTAAGGGGGGCGATTCCCATGCCTGACAGGACCAGTTTTCGCACAAGTTCAGCGTCTTGAATTTCACCAACGATCTTCGGCTCAATATTATGTTTGATAAAAAACTCATGCAGAGCTGCGCGAACTTGGCTTTGGCTGGTTGGGAATATGACAGGGGCACCGTTGAGGTCTTCAGGAAAGTGCTTATATTTTGAGGCCAGAGAGCGGTTGGCACAGAATAATACGGGGATCTTGGCCGCTAGATGGTGTTCAATGTCTTCTTCATTATGGGAGAGCCTGATTGTGTCAGAGACGGCAATATCCAATAAATGTGTTCTTAGGCCATCGAGTAAAGCTTCCGTCTTGTCTTCATAGATCGAGATATAAACTTCAGGTGTGGTTTGGTATAAGAAGTGCAACAGGGCGTCAATGACCGATTTGGGGATCAGATTGGATGTGCCGATCTGGATTTTCAAGCGGCCTTTCAGCGAGTGGTCGTTTAAGCTGTCCATCATTTCCCTGCCTACATCAAAGATTTCTGCTGCATAAAACAAAACATGTCGGCCTTCTTCGGTGAGGGTGAGTTTCTTTTTTTCTCTGATAAAAAGTTTCGATTTTAGGTCAGCTTCAAATTGTTTCAGCTGGGTGCTGATTGTAGGTTGGGCCAGGTTTAATTTCTGACAGGCTTTAGAAATAGATCCGGTCCTGGCAACTGTATAAAAGTAAAAGAGATGGTGGTAATTGAGCGGAATCATATATAGGTATTATAGATGGTTAATATAGAAACTATAAGTTTTACAAATGAATAAGTCAAGGATATACTTTACATGGCTTACCGGCCAGGGGGGGCTGCAAGTGGATATTAAAAATATTTTTGGTGCATTGATTGTCAAAGTTTCTGGCGTGTTGTGTTAATAAGAGAAGATCAAGTATTCATCACATTTACAATGTTTAAGAAAGGGAATTTAGCCATGAATAATAGTTTATATGAATGCGGGCTTTCACTGGAAGAGGCATTCTTTAGGAAGCGTGATGCTGAATTGATCGAGCAGCACAGAAAGATCGAAAAAATGGAACGGACCCGGGCCGCTTTAGCGGAGATCTCCGGGATCCATGATCCCAAGGTATTGGACAAGCTGATCGCGCTGGATGTGTCACCGGAAGTTTTGGCTTCGATTGCCGTTGTTCCGTTGGTCGAGATCGCTTGGGCAGATGGTGATGTTGATGCACGTGAGCATAAAGCTGTGTTAGAGGCGGTAGCTGAAAATGGTATGGGGAAAGGATCTGTGGATTATGATCTTTTTGATAATTGGCTTAAACATCGTCCGCCCGCCGTTTTGCTAGATGCATGGGTTCACTATATTGAGGGGCTGTGCACGACGATGAGCGCACAAGAGTGTCATACGTTGAAGGCAGAATTGATCGGACGGGCCAGGAAAGTGGCCGAAGCCGCCGGGGGTATCATGGGGGTGGCGTTCAAGATTTCATCACAAGAGCGTGCCGTCTTGAAAAAGATGGAAGACGCGTTTTCCAGACATATTTCATCAGGAACATAACAAGGAATTGTTGCTATGATACAAAATGATTTTTATCGGTTGTCTATCGACAAGGTTGTTGAGTCCGTGCGCACTGATCTGAATGAGGGGCTTGCTGATGAGGAGGTTAAAAAGCGTCTTACGGAGTTTGGTCTTAATGAATTAAAGTCTGCTGATCATGCTTCTCCATGGCTTTTGTTTTTGGCGCAATTCAAGAACATCCTGATACAGATCTTATTGGTTGCGACCCTGCTTTCTGCGTTCATGGGGCACGCCATGGAGGCGGTTGCCATAGCTGTGATCGTTTTATTCGCTGTGCTTTTGAGTTTTGTTCAGGAATTCCGTGCGGAAAAGGCGATTGAGGCTCTGCGTCGCATGGCAGCGCCTACTGCAAGGGTGATCCGGGGTGGAAAGGAAAGGGAGATCCCTGCCGTTGATCTTGTTCCGGGTGATGTTGTGCTGTTAAAGGCGGGCGACAAGGTACCGGCTGATGCGCGAATTGTGCAATCATTTAATCTTCAGATTGAAGAGGCGGCATTAACGGGTGAGTCTCTTCCTGTAGAAAAGAAAGTCGACGCTCTGGGTGAGGGGGATTTTGGTATTGGTGACCGCATTAATATGGTTTATTCCGGCACAGTGGTCAGTTACGGGCGCGGGCAGGCAGTTGTTGTAGACACGGGAATGAATACGGAGTTTGGAAAGATCACAGGCATGCTTCAGGCCGTTGAGACAGGAAAAACGCCGCTGCAAAAGAACCTTGATCATGTTGGGAATAATTTGGCCAAAGCGGCAGGCGTTATTGTTGTGATCATTGTTGGTTTGGGTGTTTTTCGCGGGCAGCCATTATTAGAAATGGTGATCTTCGGTATTGCATTGGCGGTGGCCGTTGTTCCTGAAGCATTGCCTGCGGTTGTAACGATCTCATTGGCTGTGGGTGTTCAGCGAATGGTCAAACGGCATGCGCTCATTCGTCGATTGCCGACAGTAGAAACGCTTGGTTGCACTTCGGTCATTTGTTCAGACAAGACAGGGACGTTGACCAAGGATGAAATGACGATCCGCAAGATATTGGTGCCCGGACAGAATTTTGATGTGGATGGTTCAGGGTATGCGCCCGAGGGGAAGTTTTTGACAAATGGGGGAGAGGTGAACCCTACACCGTCTTTGACAGCGCTGCTTCGGGCAGGGGTGCTTTCTTCCGATGCGCAATTAAGTAAAGATGAGGAAGGCCGCTGGGAAATAATCGGTGATCCGACAGAAGGGGCGTTGGTCGTTGCCGCTGCTAAAGCGGGATTGGACAAGGCCACTATCGATAAGGAAAACGTGCGTGTCAGTGAAATTCCGTTTACATCTGAAAGCAAGCGAATGACAACGCTTTATCGCATCGGTGATCGGCAGGTAGCTTATTCCAAAGGTGCGGCGGAGGTTATTATCAGCCACTGTTCTTTTTATCAGCAGGATGGCAGGGTCGAATCTTTGACTGACGAGATGCGTAAAGATTTATTGGGGTCGATCCAGAACATGGCCAAAGAGGCGCTGCGCGTTCTCGCTGTCGCGTACAAGCCGGATACAGATATCAAGGTGGCGGGAGAGAGCATGATATTTCTTGGCCTGGTTGGGATGATCGATCCTCCCCGGGCAGAGGCCAAGGAGGCGGTGCGGATTTGTGAAGCCGCCGGGATCAAGCCGGTTATGATCACCGGAGATCATCCTTTAACGGCACAGGCGATCGCACGCGAACTCGGGATATTAAAGGGAGGCCGCGTTATTACGGGTGTTGAGCTGGATCAGATCAGTGATGCTGATCTGGAGCGGGATATTGAAGGCATTGACGTCTATGCCCGGGTTTCTCCGGCGCATAAACTTCGCGTGGTGGCTGCATTCCAGAAGCGCGGGCATGTTGTCGCCATGACAGGTGATGGCGTTAACGACGCCCCGGCTTTGAAGAAGGCGGATGTTGGTATTGCCATGGGCATCACCGGAACCGATGTTACCAAAGAAGTGTCGTCGATGATGTTGACAGATGACAACTTTGCATCCATTGTTGCCGCTGTCGAGGAAGGGCGGCATATTTTTGGCAATATTAAGAAGTATTTGATGTATCTTATTTCTTCCAACATTGGCGAGATTGGATTAATGGCGGGAGCTGTTTTGTTGGGCATGCCTATGCCGTTAACCGCTGTTCAAATATTATATGTGAATTTGGCGACTGATGGCCTTCCTGCGCTGGCGTTGG
>CAJBYM010000136.1 GCA_903959815.1 Candidatus Omnitrophota bacterium | reverse complement strand
TGGCACTGTGTTAAAGAATTGCGTCGTATCATTGTTGAGGAAAAGGTGGATGTGGTTCATGCGCGCTCGCGTGTGCCGGCATGGATCGCATATTTTGCCACACGTAAAACCGATGCAGAATTTGTAACGACGTGTCATGGTTATTATTCTCAAAACTTTATGAGTCGTATCATGGGGTGGGGGAAGTTCGTGATCGTTATCAGCGACGTGATCGGACGGCATATGATCGAACACTTTGGGGTTCATTCCCAGAGCATTCGGCTTATCCATCGCAGTGTGGATCTTAATAAATTCAAGTTTCGTGAGCGCGAGCCGGGACGTTCATCCGTGGTTGTATCGATCATTGGGCGCATTACACCACTCAAGGGGCACGCTTATTTTCTTCAGGCTATGGCCAAGGTCATTCGCCTGATGCCCTTTGTGCATGTCCGTGTGATCGGTGATGCGCCGGCTGAGAAACAGGATTATAAAGAATGCTTGATGCTTTTGACACGTCGACTAGGGATCTCGGCACAGGTTGAATTCTTGGGGAATCGTGTGGATATCCCGCAGCTCTTGCATGAAACTGATATCCTTGTCTTATCGACGGTGACACAGGAAGCTTTTGGCCGTGTGCTCATTGAAGCACAGGCCGTCGGGGTTCCGGTCGTGGCGAGTAAGGTGGGGGGAGTTCTGGACATTGTGGAGCATGAAAAGACCGGACTGTTGGTTCTTCCAAAAGATGCGGATGGGATCGCCGGTGCGGTCATGCGTTTGATTAATGATCGTAAACTTGGGGATGCGATGGCGCTGGAAGCACGTACCCGTGTAGAGACCAAGTATACAATAGAACAAATGGCATCGAAAACCCTGGCAGTTTACGACGAGGCTGTGCGTGCCACGAATATTCTTGTTATCAAGCTTGGAGCTGTTGGAGATGTGGTGCTTTCGAGTGCGGCCTTCAAGGCTTTGCGTGAACGTTTTCCTCATGCGAAAATTTCTTGTTTGACAGGGCGGGTCGCGGCGCCCCTTTTGCACGGCTGCCCGTACCTGGATGATGTCATCATTTATGATCATAAGGGGAAAGATAAAGGTTTGAAGGGATTTTGGCAGGTGTTGCAGGAACTTCGTAAATATCGTTTTGACAAGATCGTTGACCTTCAGAACAATACCCGCACGCATCTCTTGACGGCTTTGTGCATGCCGCGAGCGAGTTATGGTTATTGTAATAGCAAGTTGGGGCTGCTTTTAACTGATGGGATTAAGGATGATAAGGATTCGCTTTGCAGGTTGCCCCCGGTGGCGCATCAATTTCGTATCCTTGAGAAACTCGGCATTGAGTATAAAGATAGCATTCGTCTTCAGATGTGGCTGCGGCGCGAAGATCATGCTTATGCCAAAGAGCTTTTGAATGGCCGCTGGATTGACGAGAAGAATCATACGATCGTGGGCATTAATATCGCGGCGTCAGAGCGTTGGCCGTCTAAAAACTGGCCTTTGGGTTCGATCGCTGAACTGTGTGATCGTCTGGCTGCGGATGGTGTTCGTGTGGTCATTACAGGAATGGAAAAGGACCGTGAGTTTGTCAGGGCGGTGATGACACAGGCTAAGTCGAAACCTGCTATGCTTGTGGGAAAAACGAATGTCCTGCAACTCGCGGCGGTTATTGGTCATTGCAAGGCGTTTGTGACCCCTGATTCGGCGCCTCTTCATATGGCATCTGCTATGGGTGTTCCTGTGGTCGCTCTTTTTGGCCCGACCAGTCCTGAGCGTCATGTGCCGCCGGGCAAGGGTGTTAAGGTTATGACCAAGGAAATGGAATGCCGTCCGTGTTATTTGCCCAACTGTCGCAGTGGAGTGCAGGGACACGCGTGCTTGAAGGATATTACAGCGTATGAAGTTTATCTGGAGATCAAGAAGATCTTAAAACAAACAGGCCCCCGATCATGAGGATCCTTCTTTTAGCGAATCATTTTAATACGGGTGGGATATCGACCTATCTTTTGACATTGATCAAAGGGTATGTAGCACGGGGCCATCAGGTTTTTGTGGCCACATCAGGAGGGGAGTCTGTTGCTGAGGCTGAGGCGTTGGGGGCGAGTCATATTCTTGTTGCAGGCCTTAAGGTTAAATGTGAGTGCCATCCGGGTCTTTTCTCTGCTGTGAAGATTCTCCATCGTTTTGTTAAAGAGCAGTCGATTGATATTTTGCATCCTCAAACTAGAGTAACGCAGAGTGTAGCGGCTGTGGTCAGTGGTTTTTCCCGACGTCCATATGTATCGACTTGCCATGGATTTTTCAAGGCTCATGTTTTTCGTATTCTTTTTCCGTTATGGGGGCGCAGGGCTATTGCGATCAGCCGGTCTGTGGCCAAACATTTAACCAAGGATCTGGGAGTTTCTTCATCGCGTGTTGTTTTGATCCCTAACGGGGTGGATAGTGAGAAATTTTTTCCTGCCACTTCTCAGCAGTGCTCTGAGTTGAGGGAACGTTTTGGAGTAGGGAGTTCGCCGCTTGTGGGGATCATTGCACGGCTGTCCGATGTGAAGGGACATTGTTATTTGATCCAGGCCATGAATGAACTTGTTCACGGGATGCCTGGCGTTAAGTGTCTTATTTTGGGAGAAGGGCCGATGGAAGCTGAGTTAAAAGAACAGGTCCGTCATTTGCGATTGGAAGCTTCCGTGAAGTTTTTTAAGATTAATGGTCAGCCGGCCGAGATACTTCCGGCATTTGATGTTTTTGCGATGCCATCATTGCAAGAGGGCCAGGGGCTTTCCGTGATGGAGGCGCAGGCCTGTGGGGTCCCTGTGGTCGCATCCCGCGTGGGAGGGCTTGTTGAGGTCGTTAAGGATGGGGAGACGGGGATCCTTGTGCCGCCCCGAGATCATTTAGCACTGGCAGATGCGCTGATAAAGATTCTGGCGGATAAGGAACTTGCCAGCCGATTTGGTCTGGCTGGGCGGGAATGGATCATGAACAATTTTTCTGTGGATGGTATGGTGGATCGAACGCTTGATGTTTATCAGGGTGTGTTAAAAGAAAAGTGAGTCGGATGAAAAAGATCCTGGTGGTTTCAGTTAATTGGCTAGGAGACGTTGTATTTTCTACGCCCGTATTTCGCGCTTTGAAGATGGCGTATCCGGCGGCGCGTATTTGCGTGCTTGCTGTTCCTCGCGTTAAAGAAGTCCTTGAATTGTGTCCCGATGTAGATCAAGTGATCGTTTATGATGAGGATGGCAAGGCCAGGGGGATAGGAGGAAAGATAGGTGCGGGCTTGGCTCTGCGCGGGATGAAGTTTGATGCGGTCTTTATTTTGCGACGCTCTTTATCCAGAAGTTTTGTGGTATGGCTTGCCGGGATTCCTGTACGTGTGGGTTTTGCTTCCGACGCATGGCAATGGCTTTTGACACGACGGGTAGACGACAAAGGATGTGATCAGCTTCATCGCAGTGATGTGTATTTGCACGTGCTTGAGGCATTCGGGGTGAAGGTCAGGGAGCGTTCTGCGCGACTTGCGGTGGGGCGTGATGTGTGTGAGCTTTTGGCCACAAAACTTCGTGCCAAGGGGTTGACGGGAGATGAGCGTATCGTGGTTCTTAATACCGGAGGGAACTGGGATCTTAAGCAGTGGCCTGAGGAACGTTTTGCTGAATTGGCGGCTCGTTTAACGCGTGAACTTGGTTTTACGATCGTCCTTTGTGGCGGGGAGGCAGATCTTTTGCGGGTGCGTTCGATCGCCCAGGCTTCGGGTGTCAATCCTGTCGTTTTGGCAGGAGAAACAAATATAAAAGAATTGGCAGCGCTTTTTAAACGTGCGCATATGGTCGTCTCGGCAGATTCAGGGCCGCTTCATTTGGCCAATGCGGTGGGCGCAAATGTTGTGGCGCTATTTGGTCCTACGCGCCCAGAGATCACCGGGCCACAAGGCCAGGGTCGCATCAAGGTGCTTTTACGTGACGTCGGGTGTAATCACGCACCCTGTTATTATCTTGAGTGTCCTGACAATCGATGTATGAAGGCGTTAACGGTGGATGATGTTTTTAAAACTTTCAAGATCCTCAAAGATTAAACGCATCCTGGTGGTGTCACTTTCGAATATCGGGGATGTCGTCCTGACGCTACCTGTCGTGGACATTTTACGCGCGGCATTTCCTGCGGCGGAGCTTCAACTCATCGTTGGTCCTAAGGCAAAAAGTTTATTTGATGAGAACCCTCACCTGTCCCGTGTTATCGGTTATGACAAGAAAATGTCATGGCGCGCAAAGTTGGCCTGGTTCCTGGATTTGCGCCGTCAACGTTTTGATCTTGTTGTTGATCTGCGCAATTCTATGTTGCCATTTCTATTGAATGCGGGCACAGTGACCTTGCCCATTGGGGTGCCGCCTAAAGTTCATATGAAGGCGAAACATTTGGCACGTCTGGCTTTGGTTTTTGATGATCTTAAGATACCGGCTGAGCGGCGCGCGGTTTCATTTTCTGTGGATCAGCATGCGCGTGTAGCGCAGATCGTGCATGGATGGAATGATTATGTTGTTGTTGCGCCAGGTGCGGCTGATCAGCGTAAACGTTGGGGTGAAGAAGGGTTTCTTTGTGTGGTCCGCCATCTTCGTTCTAAAGGTAAAAACGTTATTCTGGTGGGTGATCAAAATGATAAGCACGCTGGCACACATATTGCAGCTGCTTTTTCTGAAGGAGTTCTGGATCTTTGTGGACAAACAAACCTGGTTGAATTGGCGGGTGTTATGGCGCGTGCGACATTCGCAGTTACCAATGATAGCGGGATTATGCATTTGGCCAGTTATTTCGACAGGCCGGTTATTGCCCTTTTTGGACGGACGGATCCATTCTTTTATGGCCCATGGAGTTCAAGGGCTATCATTTTAAGAAAAGGCGTTCTAATGACGGATATCAACCCAAAAGATGTGATCGCAGAGGTTGATAAATTTTTATGCTAACGCCCAGAAATATTCTTGTTGTTCGTGCTGATCGGATGGGGGATGTTGTTCTGACAGTCCCTGCGATCCGGGCTTTGAAGCAGGCATTTCCCGCTGCGCGAATATCGGTATGGCTGGATGCGTCGACCAAGCCGCTTTTGAACGGACTTTCTTTTGTAGATGAGATCTTGGTTGAAAATAAGAGTTGGCGAGGATGGGGTTATTTATCTTTTGTGTTGATGTTGCGACGCAGGAAGTTTGATCTAGCGGTTGTTTATAATACCAAGCGGCGTACAAATATCGCCTGCGCACTGGCTGGAATTCCATATCGTGTGGGGTATAAAGATAAAAAGTATGGCGGGCTTTTAACGCATCCTGTTGATGATCGGCGCCACTTGGGCGAAAAACATGAGGCTGAGTATTGCCTGGATCTTTTGCGTGAGATCGGTGTTGCCGCGACAGACCTCTCGCTTGAACTTGCGCGTGACAAGGGAGCTGATGGTTGGGCAGATGATTTTGTAGTTCGGGAACTTCAGGGGAGTTCTTTCTTGGCTATTCATCCTGCGGCCAGTTGTTTGACCCGTTGTTGGCCCACGGCCTCTTTTGTAAAGTTGATCGATCGTTTGAAGGGCAGTGGGCTTAAGATCGTTCTTGTGGGAGGGAAGGATGCTGTGCCTTTGGCAGATGAGATCTGTGCAAAGACAGATTTTCCGGTTTTGAATATCGCAGGTAAAACTTCTTTGCCTCAGCTGGTGAGCCTTTTCAGGAAGGCTAAGGCCGTGCTCTCTAATGATTCCGGCCCAGTGCATTTGGCGGCCGGGACAGAGACTCCGGTGGTATCTATATTTTTAAGATGTCAACCAGGGATCAATCCTCAGCGTTGGAAGCCTTTAGGTTTTAAAAGTCGTACGGTGGTCCCCTTTCAGGGTCAGGAGATCATCCTTGATAGTAAAAGTCATATTATCAGCGGTTCTTTGGATTCGATCACCCCAGATCAAGTTTTTAAAGCCCTTCAAGAGATCCTGTAAGCGCTCCTATCTGGTTCAGCGACCTCCCGTTGACACCCTTTTTAAATCATGTTAATATAACCACTTCTTTAAGGTAAATAATTTATATATAAGGGACTTTATGCATAAGTATGCGGGGATCCTCAACGCGTTTGCCAAGAAGCATATTTTGGTCATAGGGGATCTTATTCTGGACCAGTATGTTAAGGGCAGTGTCAGCCGGATCTCGCCTGAAGCGCCTGTGCCTGTTGTCCTTCAGGAGCAGGTGTTTTATACGCCAGGCGGATCTGCTAACGTGGCTAACAATTTGAGCAGTCTTGGTGCTAAGGTGACATTGGTGGGGCGTGTGGGGGATGATAAGGAGGGCGAGCTTCTTAAGAAAGTCCTAGCTGAGCGGCATATCCGCACGGAAGGTGTTTTGACGGATAAACGCGTTGAAACGATCCTTAAGACCCGTATCATTGCTCATCACCAGCAGGTCGTGCGCGTGGATCGTGAGACGGTGGATGATGATCCGGATAATGCATTTTATCGCAAGACTGTTGCACCCTTCATTAAAAAGAATTTTAATCAGTTTGATGCCATTATCATTTCCGATTATGGCAAGGGTGTTATTCAGTCCGCGCTTGTAGCTGAGATCACGGCGATGTGCCGTCAGAAGAATGTTCCTATTGTGGTTGATCCTAAAGTTGAGCATTTGAAGTTTTACGGCCACATTACGTCTGTGACACCGAACCGTAAAGAGACCGAAAATGCGTTAAAGAGCCTTGAGCCGGATACTCGTCGTGGGCTTGGGATTGGATCAACTAAATTGAATAGCATGAAAGTCATTTATGAAGCAGGTAAGGGTCTTTTGAAGTATTTGGGGATCGAGTCGCTTCTTGTTACTTTAGGTGAGGATGGGATGTGTTTGTTTGAGGCCGGTAAAGAGCCGCATCATATTGCGACGCGTGCCCGTGAGGTTTTTGATGTGTCCGGTGCGGGTGATACGGTTATTTCCGTGTTCACCTTGGCTATTGCCGCCGGAGCGACCAAACGCCAGGCTGCGGATATTGCTAATCATGCAGCAGGTATTGTGGTGGCCAAAGTTGGGGCAGCATCGGTCACGCCTGAAGAGCTTGTGCGTAGTTTGAAAGAGGACAAGTAATGAAGGCCATTGGTGTTCTTCCTGCACGTTGGGCATCCACCCGTCTTCCTGGCAAGGTTCTTGTGAAGATCGCGGGCAAATCCATGCTTGAGCGTGTTTGGACGCGTGTCAAAGGGGCTAAAGAATTGGTGGATGTTATCATCGCGTGTGATGAACCCCATGTATTGGATGCGGCCAAGGCTTTTGGTGCCAAGGCCGTATTGACACGCAAGGACCATGCCTCAGGATCTGATCGTGTGGCAGAGGTCGCGGCTTTAACGGATGCGGATATTGTTGTTAATATCCAGGCGGATGAGCCGCTCATTGACCCGTTGGTGATCGATGCCCTTGTTAAGAGTTTGAGGGAAGACAAAACGTGTGTGCTGGCTACGGCCATTAAGCGCATCATCAGTATCGATGAGTTCCGTAATCCGAATGTGGTCAAGGTTGTTATCGACCAGAAGCAGTGCGCATTATATTTCTCGCGTTCACCGATCCCGTTCAAGCGGGATGGCGCTTGTGTAGAGGCTGATGTAACGAATTATTTTAAGCATCTTGGTATTTATGCTTATCGTCGGGAATTCTTGTTCGAGTATTGCCGTTGGTCTAAATCATTCTTGGAACAGGAAGAATGCCTGGAGCAACTTCGTGTGCTTGAGGCCGGGTATAAGATTAAGACAGTTGAAACGACGATGGAAACGATTGGTGTGGATACGCCAGCAGATATCGTTCGCGTAGAAACCTATATGAAAGCTCACGGTCTTCAATGAAAAAAAATATTGTAAAGGTAAACAATGTCACGTTTGGTGCAGGTGCGCCGTTCGTTTTGATCGCTGGTCCTTGCGTGATCGAGGATCGCCGCTCAACTGTTAAGATCGCGGGAGAGCTGGTTAAGCTGACCAAACGGCTGGGAATTCCGTATGTTTTTAAAGCGAGCTATGACAAGGCTAATCGGACGTCGATAGATTCGTTTCGCGGGCCCGGTCTTGAAGAGGGCCTCGATATTCTTTCTGAGGTCAAAGAACGTTTTGGTGTGCCTGTTTTAAGCGATGTGCATGATGTTCGTGAAATGGATTTGGCTGAAAAGGTATTGGACATCATCCAGATCCCGGCGTTCCTTTGCCGGCAGACGTCGCTTGTTGTGCGCGCGGCTCAGAGCGGGCGCGTGGTCAATGTAAAAAAGGGGCAGTTCTTAGCGCCATGGGATGTGAAGTCCATTATTAAGAAAGTCGAGGCCGCGGGCTGCAAGAAACTTCTGTTGACCGAGCGCGGCGTGAGTTTCGGATATAACAATCTAGTGACGGATTTTACAGGGTTTCAGATCATGGCGGATATGGGATATCCGGTTGTGTATGATGTGACGCATAGCGTTCAGCAGCCCGGCGGTCTGGGTCATAAAACGGGCGGGCGTAGTGAATTTATTCCACTGTTGTCGCGCTGTGGTGTGGCCGCGGGTGTGGATGCGGTGTTTATGGAAACGCACACGGATCCTAAGAAGTCGCCTTCTGACGGGGCAAATATGTTGCCACTTTCTCAACTGGAGCCGCTTTTGACAACGATGATCAAGATCGACAAGATCGTAAAGGGGCGAAAATAATATGCCGTTAAAAAGAGCTAAAGAAGTTCTTGAGATCGAAGCGGCGGCTGTTAAAGCGCTGGTAAAAAGCCTGGATAAGGATTTCCTAAAAGCTGTAGACGTGATGGCCGCTTGCCAAGGCCGTGTGGTTTTCGCCGGTATGGGCAAGACCGGTGTTGTGGCCCGCAAGATCTCTGCGACATTATCCTCTACGGGTACGCCGAGTATTTATATGCACAGTGCTGAGGCCGTGCACGGAGATCTGGGTCAGGTGACCCGGGATGATGTGGTCGTCCTTATTTCGTCAAGCGGAGAGACTGAGGAAACGGTGCGGCTTTTGCCATTGTTAAAGAAGGTCGGCTGCCGTACGATCGCCATGACCGGGGGGCTTAAATCTTCGTTGGCAAAACATTGTGACCTTGTTATCAATGTGGGTGTTCAGAAAGAAGGATGCCCTCTGGGGCTTGCACCCATGGCATCTACGACCGCGACATTGGCGATGGGTGATGCTTTGGCCGCAAGTCTTATCGATCGCAAGAATTTCAAGCGCGAAGATTTTGCTTTCTTCCATCCTGGAGGTAGTCTGGGGCGCAGGCTTATTCTGACCGTTGAAGATATTATGCGTAAGGGTAATAATTTTGCCAGAGTGCGCGATACGGATCTGGTTAAAGATGTGCTTTTGTCCATCACCCAGGCGCGTTGTGGTTCCGCGTGCGTTGTGAATGCGAAGAAACATTTTGTGGGGATCTTTACGGATGGTGATTTGCGTCGCCATATTGAAGAGGATCAAGGCATTCTTTCCAAGCAGGTGCGTTGCGTTATGACCAAGGATCCACTTACGATCTCCAAGGATCGTCTTGCGGCCGAAGCCTTTGACATTTTAATGCAGAAGAAAGTTGACGAGCTGCCGGTGGTGGATGCCCGCGGAGCTTTGGTCGGACTTTTGGATGTGCAGGATCTTTTGAAAGCAGGGCTGGCACGATGACGAAAAAGGGCCAGGAGATCTTAAAAAAGATTAAAGTAATCGCCATGGATGTCGACGGGGTCATGACGGACGGACGGATCATCTATGACGGTGACGGCAAGGAATTGAAATTCTTTGATGTCCAGGATGGTTTTGGTATTGCTCGTGCGCGTCATGCCGGTCTGAAAACTGCTGTGATCTCGGCGCGCAGCTGTATGGCGGTCAAGGCACGTGCTAAGGACCTGAAGTTCGACAAAGTTTATCTTGATGCGTATCCTAAGATCTCGGCTTATGAGAAAATGTTAAAAAGTTTTGGTGTAGGCGATGAAGAGGTGTGTTTTATTGGCGATGATATTCCGGATCATGCGATATTGTCTCGTGTCGGATTCGCTGTTGCGGTTGCTAATGCTGTGCCTGAAGTTAAGAAGGTCGCGGATCATGTGACACGCGCTTCGGGTGGCCGTGGGGCTGTGCGTGAGGTTGTTGAAATGATCCTTAAGGCGCAGGGCCGCTGGGGTGTGGCATGAAGGCTGTAGTTCTTGTTATTATTTTTATTTTATCATCGACATGGGTTTTTGCTGAGGATGTTTCTCTCAACGGCAAGGCTGTCCGCGATGTCCCGGCTCAGCAGCTCGAAGGATTTAATCTTTCGGGTTATTCCGATGGTGGACAGAAGTCCTGGGATATCAAAGGTGATAAGGCTGATGTTCAGGGCAATGAGGTGGCGGTTACAAATGTGAATGCCAATTCCTATGGCGAGCAGGACCTTAATCTTACGGCGAAAAAGGGCAAGATCGATAAGGCGACAGGTGATGTAAATCTTGAACAGGATGTTGTTGTGACCTCGGATAGCGGAACAACATTGAGAACGGACACCCTCCAGTGGCAGCGCAACAAAGACCTGGTGCAGACCGACGATAAAGTGAGCATTGAAGATGGGACCATGACGGTTCAGGGTAAGGGCATGGAAGCTCATCCGAGCCTTAAGGATGCGAAGTTAAGAGGTGATGTGACGGCCAATATTATGGCTGAGGGGAAGGATAAAAAGAAGGACAATCAGATCCAGATCACCTCCGATGGACCGATGGAGATCGACCAGGCGTCGCAGACCGCCGTGTTTACGGAAAATGTTCAGGCTCTTGAAATGTCGACGGGCCGGAAACTTAAAGCGGATCGTATGGAAGTGACATTTGATCAGGATTCAAGGAAGATCAAACAGATCCTTTGCACGGGCAATGTTGAGGTACATCAGGGGATGAATATTACATATTCAGATAGTTTGACGTACAAGGCCGATGAACAAAGGATGATCTTGACCGGAAAACCCAAGCTTATTATCGATCCGGGTGACCGCACGTCTGAAGATATGCTTAACTATTGAGAGGATTGAGATGGACCTTCTGGAAGTCAAAGATTTGGTAAAGATTTATAATGGCCGGCGCGTAGTCAATGGCCTCAGTTTGTCGGTTGGGCGCAGTGAGATCGTAGGTCTTTTGGGGCCTAACGGCGCCGGGAAGACCACTTCATTTTATATGGCTGTCGGTATCGTCAAGCCTGAAGAAGGTAAGATCTTTTTCGATCAGGAAGACATTACGCGCAAACCGATCCATGAGCGCTGTCGTTTGGGTATGGGATATCTGGCGCAGGAGCCGTCTATTTTTCGCAAGCTTACTGTTGAAGAGAATATCATGGCGGTGTTGGAAACGCTCGATATCGGTACGAGGGAAAGAAAGCGCCGGCTTGAATCACTTCTGGAAGAGCTTAACATTTCACATTTGGCCCGCAGTAAGGCGTACACCCTTTCAGGTGGTGAGCGCCGCAGGCTTGAGATCACGCGGGCACTCGTGACAAATCCGTCATTTCTTCTGTTGGATGAGCCGTTTTCTGGCATTGATCCGATCGTCGTGGCTGAAGCGCAGGAGATTATTAAAGACCTTAAGAAGCGCGGACTGGGCATTTTATTGACCGATCATAATGTGCGTGAAACGCTCTCCATTGTTGATCGGGCTTATCTCGTTGCAGAGGGACGGATCATGATCGCGGGATCCGCGCAGGACCTTATCAATGATCCTAAGACCCGCAAAGTCTATTTGGGTGAGAATTTTACGATGTAGGTTTTCTGATAAACGATCGAACTTTCGGTTGCTTTTAAGGAGAAATGTTTTATTATGATGTTTTCTAATAATGATGTTCTTGAAAGGAGCAGGCGGTATTCATGAAGATCTCAGTTAAGAAAGTCGATGCGCTTCGCCGTGAAATGCATTTCGAGGTCCCCCAAGAACGTGTGACGGGGAAACTTGATGAAATTTTAAATAATATGGTCAAACATGCCCGTATCAAGGGTTTTCGTCAGGGTAAGGCGCCGCGCCACCTTGTGGCAGCCGCTCATGCTGATGTGGCGCGTGAAGAAATGATGAAGAATCTGATTCCTGAGGTTTATCAGGAAGGGCTTGTTCAGGAAAAAATGGACCCCATTGATTTTCCGGCCATTGACCAGGTGGATCTCAAGGATGGCGGGCTTAAATTCCGTGCCACGTTTGATCTTCGTCCTGAGGTTGAGGTCAAGGATTATAAAGGCGTGAAAGTTTCCAAAAAGGGTTCGGAAGTTTCGGATGATGAGCTTAATAAGAGCCTTGATTTCTTCAAAAAAGGCCGTGGCCTTGATGAGACCGTGCCGTTGGATGATGAGTTTGCAAAAGGTCTGGGATTTCCTTCTTTGGAAGATCTGAAGAAGGCGGTCAAACGCAATCTTGAGTTGGACAAGGAGCGTCAGAACCGTTATGAAGTGGAGACTCAGTTGATCGATGCTTTGATCAAATCGTGCAAGTTGGATCTGCCGCAGTCTTTGGTTGCGCGTCAGTTGGAGGGGCGTTTGGAAGAATTTGCCCGTAAGATGAAGACATTTGGCATGAAGGAAGAAGATATTGCCAAGAAAGCTGAAGCGACCAAGAAGGAATTGAAAGAAGCGGCCGAGAAAGATGTGAAGACGTTCCTTATCCTGCACAAGATTGCCGAGGTTGAGAAGATCGAAGCACAGAAGAATGAAAATCTTTCCGCAAAAGTTATGGAATTCCTGCTTAAAGAAGCTAAATGGGAGGAGGCCAAGTGATGATAAAGTCAAATTTAGTCCCGATGGTCGTCGAGAGCACAGGCCAGGCTGAACGCGCGTATGATATCTTTTCACGCCTTTTAAAGGATCGCATCATCTTTTTGGGCACAGCCATTGATGATGTGGTGTCCAATCTTATTGTGGCCCAGCTTTTGTTTCTGCAATCTGATGATCCGGATAAGGATATCAGTCTTTATGTTAATTCACCGGGTGGCTCTGTCACAGCAGGTTTGGCGATCTATGATACGATCCAGTTTTTGAAACCCAAAGTTTGCACCTATTGCATCGGTCAGGCGGCAAGTATGGGGGCGGTGCTTTTAACAGCAGGGGCTACGGGCAAGCGTTTTGCGCTTCCTAATGCCCGTATTATGATCCATCAGCCCTGGGGTGGGGCTGAAGGGACCGCGAGCGATATTCAGATCCAGGCGCAGGAGATCTTGAGGATGAAACAGGATCTTTCTAAGATCCTTGCGAAACATACAAAACAGCCTTTGGATAAGATCCTTAAGGATTCAGATCGTGATTTCTTTATGTCCGCCCAGGAAGCAAAGGATTATGGTCTTGTTGATGAGGTTATTCCCGCGATCGTGCGGTAATGTGATGATGACAAGAATGAAAGGATGTTGAGCATGAAAAGGAATTTATTGTTGACCCCGGGGCCGTCGAAGGTTCCTGTTGAGCTTTGTGAAGTTCTTGGCAAACCCATCATTCATCACCGCACCCCACAGTTCCAACTGGTGCTTAAGGAAGTGGCTGAGGGTTTAAGGAAGGTCATTGGCACATCGAGTGATGTCTACCTTTTGGCATCTTCTGGTACGGGTGCGATGGAAGCGGCAGTCGCGAACCTGGTCAGTCCAGGGGAGAAGGCTATTACATTTGAATACGGCAAGTTCGGTGAGCGCTGGGCGTCTTTGATCAAGGCGTACAAGGCGACGCCGATTGTGTGTAAGGTGGCGTGGGGCGGGGCTGTGACGGTGGATGATGTCAAGAAAGCTCTTATGGAGAACCCTGATGCCAAGGCCGTTTTTTTGACGCATTGTGAAACATCAACCGCGGTTGCGCCGGATTTGGCGGCCATCGGTGCTTACATGAAGACGACCAAAGCCGTGCTTGTTGTGGATGGAGTGAGTGCGCTTGGCACAGAGCCGCTGAAGATGGACGATTGGGGCGTGGATGTTTATTGCTCCGGTTCTCATAAGGGACTTATGCTTCCGCCCGGCGTTGGTATTGTGGCGGTGAGCATTAAGGCAATTGCTATGATCGATATTTCGACGAATGTGCGTTTTTATTTTGATCTGCGCAAGGCAAAGAAAGCCCTTGCAGAGACGGATACACCGTTCACTCCGGCGATCGGCATTGTCATTGCTTTGAATGAAGCGGTCAAAATGCTGTTGGCCGAAGGTCTTGATAAAAAGCAGGAATATTATTTAAAAATGGCTAAAGCCGTGTGGGCCGCAGCAGAGGCGATTGGGCTTAAGGTGTATGCTCAGCCAGCCTTCCGTTCACGGGCATTAACGGCCATTCTTATTCCGGAAGCGCTTAATCCCAAGAAGATCGTTAAGACCATGCGCGATGTGCATGGCATTACGATGGCGGGAGGCCAGGGTGAGCTTGACGGGAAGATCGTTCGTATTGCGCACATGGGCGCGGTCGATGAGTATGACGTTCTCACAGGCTTGTCGTGCTTAGAGAAGGTGTTAAAGGAATCGGGCCATAAGTTCGAGCTTGGTGCCAGTTTGGCTGCCGCGCAAAAGGTTTTTAATGGGTAGGGGCGATTCATGAATCGTCTGTACATGCGCATGAAATAATGGTGCATATAAAAATGAGGCAAGTATGACAAAGATGAAAATACTGGTCAGCGACAAATTAGCTGAAGAAGGTTTGAAGATCCTCAGGGACGGCGATGCTTTTGAGGTGGATTGCAAATATGACCTGAAGCCTGAACAACTCAAAGAGATCGTCGGTCATTATGATGCGCTCATTGTTCGCAGCGGCACGCAGGTTACGGAAGAGATCATTGAGGCGGCATTAAAGCTTAAAGTCATCGGCCGTGCGGGTGTGGGTCTTGATAATGTTGACCTTAAGGCTGCGACGAAAAAAGGCATCATTGCCATGAATACGCCGGGGGGTAACACAACCTCGACAGCAGAGCATGCTTTTAGTTTGATCATGGCCTTGGCACGCAATATTCCCCAGGCGCATGGTTCCATGAAGGCCGGTAAATGGGAACGCAGCAAATTCCAGGGTGTTGAGCTTTATGGCAAGACGCTGGGTGTGATCGGTCTTGGTCGTATTGGCTCGACCGTTGCAAAGTTTGCCCAGGGTTTTGGCATGACGATCAAGGCATTTGACCCGTTCTTATCGGCGGAAATGGCCGCGAAGAGAGGGATTATAATGTCCACATTTGAAGATCTTATTAAGAATTCAGATTTTATAACGGTTCATGTTCCCAAGACCGATGAGACGACCGGGATGATCGGTGAGAAAGAGATCGCCATGATGAAGAAGTCCGTGCGCTTGGTTAATTGCGCACGCGGGGGCATTATGGATGAGGCTGCACTTGTTCAAGCGCTTGAGTCTAAGCGTATCGCGGGTGTTGCACTTGATGTTTACGATGAAGAGCCTCCTAAGCCGGATCTTCCTGTGTTTAAGTTCGATAACTGTATTTTGACGCCGCACCTTGGCGCATCTACGGCTGAAGCTCAGGTCAACGTAGCCATTGAAGTGGCTCATTCCGTTAAAGATGCGCTGTTAGGTAAGGGCATCCGCAATGCGGCGAACTTTCCGTCGCTTGACGAGGAGACATACAAGATCCTTGAGCCTTATATTGATCTTGGGGATAAGCTGGGTAAGTTCGCTGGCCAACTTGTTAGCGGTGGGCTTAAGACGATCAAGATCACTTATAACGGGATGTTGACCAAGTATAATGTGATGCCTGTGACCATGGCTATTTCGCACGGTGTTCTTAAACCTATTCTTGCGGATAATGTGAATGCTATCAATTCGCTCGATATTGCGAAGGAACGTGGCATTGATATTCAGGAGGTCCATTCGAATGCCGAGGCTGAGTTTGTTAATTGTGTGACCCTTGAACTTATTACTGATAAGGAGTCTTTGGAGGTTTGGGGAACCCTTTCATCTAACAAGAAGCCAAGGATCGTTAAGGTCAACAAGGTTTATGTTGAGGCTGTTCCTTCAGGGAACATTCTGTTCATTCGTAATAATGATGTCCCGGGTATTGTGGGTGCTGTGGGTACTGCGTTGGGCAATGCCAAGATCAATATTGCCTATATTACGTTTGGCCGTGAGAGCGAAGGCATGACCGCGGTGAGTGTTGTGAATGTTGACGGAGATGTTCCGGTTTCAGTTATCGATGGCTTAAAAGGCATCAAGGGTATCCAGTTTGTTAAAATGTTAAAGGTTTAAAAGTCCATGGGATTTGATCTTTCGGTCTTTCTATCGGCGGGGATCCAGGATGCGCTGTGTCCGATGCAATTGGCCATGGTTGCTGTGTGTGCCGCCATGATGCTGTGTTTACGTCAAAGTAAGCAATGGGTTTTATTGATCTCAGCGATCATGTTTCTTTTGACGCTAGTTTTTGGAGCTGTGGTCTTTGATCTAAAGTTGTTTGATGCGTTGATGTCCCCTGACTTTCTTAGCAAGGTCAAATGGGTTTTTTTGATGCTGGGGGCGGGTTCTTTGATGGTGGGTGTATTGTTCTTAAGAGAGTGGTATTTTGTGATTTCAGGAACATCACGCCGTTTTGCTGAATTCTTTCCGACACCGTATCTGGGGCCATTGGCAGGGACTTTGTTGGCTATAATATTAGCCGGAAGTCTTGTATTCTTTGCGAGTGTCTGGCCTATCAATTATCAGGTTTTGATCCAGGCTGAAATGGCAGCTATGCCGGGAAGACTTCGTTATTCATTAATAGCACTGTTGGTTTATGAATGTTGCCGTAATGTTGGCCCTTTACTTATTGTTGTATCTTTTTTTCTGGCGCGACAGGGTAAGAGTGCTGATTTCTTACGTGGCAAGCTTTCTTTGTTATCGATCATGGCATCCGCGTTTTACATCGCTGTTGGCGGATGTTTGATTTTCTTTTTTTATGTGGCGGCACAGCAATCATGGTTGTGAAATAAAAGGATGGCCTGATGAATATTGTTGTCGTAGGTGCTCAGTGGGGTGATGAAGGTAAGGGAAAGCTCATTGATATTCTTTCCAAGGATGTGGATGTAACAGTCCGTTATCAGGGTGGCAGTAATGCCGGCCATACGGTCATTGTTGGAAAAGAACATTATGTATTTCATCTTCTTCCTTCTGCGATCTTGCGCAAGGGCAAAGTTTGTGTCATTGGTAACGGTGTTGTGGTCGATCCTAAGGCTCTTTTGGAGGAAATGGATGGCCTTCAGAAGCGCGGGATCAAGATTTCTCCGCGTCAGCTTAAAATCGCTGTTAACAGCCACGTTGTTATGCCGTATCATCGTATCCTTGACGGGTTGCGCGAGAAAATGCGTGAACACCGCATTGGGACGACCGGCCGTGGCATTGGCCCGTGTTATGCGGATAAAGTTACGCGTTGTGGTATCCGTATGATCGATCTGATGAATCCCCGGGTTTTTAGTGTTAAGTTGAAGGATAATTTGCGCGAGAAGAATGAATATTTCAAAAAGGTCTTTGGTCAGAAGGGGTTCGCGTTTGAAGGTATTTACAATGAATATATGGCGTATGCCCGTCGTTTAAAGCCGTATGTGTGTGACACGGCGCTTTTTGTGAATCGTTCGATCGATGACAAGAAGTCTGTTTTGTTCGAGGGAGCTCAGGGGGCATTCCTTGATATAGATTTCGGGACATACCCTTATGTGACATCGTCTAACACGACCGTGGGGGGGGTTGCCAGCGGCAGCGGTGTTGCGCCGACGAAGATCGACAAGGTCATTGCGGCTGTTAAGGCGTACACGACGCGTGTGGGGGAAGGTCCGTTCCCGACAGAATTTGATCATAAAATGGAAGAAGAGATCCGTGCCAAGGGTAAAGAATTTGGCGCAACGACAGGTCGTGCACGTCGTTGTGGGTGGTTTGACAGTGTTTTGGTGCGTTATGCGGCGATCACAGGCGGATTTGATGAGCTTGCGATCATGAAGCTTGATGTGTTGGATGAATTAAAAACGATCCGTTTATGCACTTCCTATAAATATAAAGGGAAGATTTTTACGGATTATCCGCATGATTATGAGGTGTTATGTGGCGCGAAGCCTGTTTATGTGGATATGCCCGGTTGGCAGACTCCCATCGGCAGCATCCGTGAATTCCGAAAACTTCCTCCGAAAGCCCGTGATTATATTGAACGCATGCAGGAGTTGGTGGGAGTTCCGATCACATATATATCGATCGGCTCCGAGCGCGATGAGATCATTGTCAGGTAATATGTGTGCAGGGTTAAGCCTTGACGCTGGCAAGTGGCTGTGATAATTTGAATTCTATATATATTGATAGTGAAGGAGGACGTGATGCATAAGAACATTATTCTTTTTATATTAACGATTGTAATGGCGCTGCCGCTCAATGGATGTACCGTTGTATTTCAAAAAGGCCGTCGTGTGGATGTGGAGAAGATCTCGCGTTTGAAAGGTGAGTTGAACGAATTGGAGCGTGCCAAGAAAGAACTTGAAGATCGCCTTTCCCAAGAGATAGCGGATAAAGAAGTGAAGGTTGAAATGTTGGCCAAGGGGCTTGTGATCACATTTGTTGAAGAGGTTCTTTTTGATTCCGGCAAGGCGGCCTTGCGTGAGGATTCACTGGTTAAACTTGACAAGGTTTCGGGTGTTATTCAGACGGTGGTGCCGGATTTGAGCATCGGTATTGAAGGGCACACGGATAATCAGCCGATCAAGCATTCGACTTGGAAATCAAATTGGGAGCTTTCTTCAGCCCGCGCTTTAAGTGTGCTTCATTTTCTTGCTGATAAGGGCGGCGTGAAACCTGAGCGTCTTGCTGCGATCGGTTATGGCGAATATCGTCCTGTGGCTTCCAATGAAGATAAGCTTGGGCGTCAAAAGAATCGTCGTGTGGAGATCGTGATCCTTCCTCCTGTGGTCAAGAAGACAGTGGAAGAAGTTTCCAAGTAAAGAGGGCTTTGGCGTGAAGAATTTCATCCTTTTTGTTGTTCTTCTTGTAGCAGCTGCGAGCATTTTGCTCTTGGTTCGTTTCAATAAGGAAAATGGAGATGTGACCAGGATCCTTGAACAGGAGCGTTATGGTCGCATGACGGCCGAAGAGGATCTTCAGAAGGGTGAATACCGTGTTAAAAAGCTTGAAGCTGACCTTCAGACGACGCAGGTAAAAATGTCACGCAATCAGGAAGGTTTGGATAAGTGTAAGGATGAGAATGTAGCTTTAAAAGCCGATCTTGACCGTGCGACTCAGCAGGGGCGTTCTCAGGAAGATAATTTGCGTAAAGATCTTGATGAGGCCCTTAAGAAAAAGTCTGATCTGGAAAATAAATTACGAGATCTTCAGGGTGCGTTGCGTGATGCTCAGGATGATTTGAAAAAATCTAAAGTGCAGGTTGAAGCGGCGGAGCGTAGGGCTGATCAGCAGGCGGCGGCCGCTGCGGCCATGGCCGCGACGGCAGCGAAGAAGTAGCGAAGCGAACAATAGCGGTAGCATTTTTGGACGGCGAACAAGTGTGTGGCGTGTGAATGGGGGACGAGGGTCCCCTGTTTTATTTTACGGAGCTTTTTATTGTGAATAATATTCCTCAACATGTGGCTATTATTATGGATGGTAATGGACGCTGGGCCAAAGAGCGTGGTCTTGCGCGTACCCAGGGACATGTTGAAGGTGTTAAGCGCGTGGATGAAGTTGTTCAGGCGGCGTCCGATGCAGGGGTCAAAGTTTTGACATTGTATACATTCTCGACAGAGAATTGGAGTCGTCCTGAGCATGAAGTTTCAGTTCTCATGCAAGTGTTGATCACAGCGCTCGGGCAGAAAATGCAGAAATTGTGTTCTAATAAAATACGCATGCATGTTTCAGGTCGTCGAGATGGCGCCCCCCGGTCTGTTTTGGAGGCCTTTGATCATGTTGTAGAGGCCACAAAGAATAATCAGGGGATGGTTCTTAATATTGCTTTCAATTATGGCAGTCGTCAGGAGATCATGGACGCGGTGCGTTCGATTGCGCGTGATTGTGCGGCAGGGGTCATCGCGCCTGAACATGTGGATGAGGCGGTGTTGTCCTCACGTCTTTATACGGCGGGGCTTCCTGATCCGGACTTATTGATACGCACATCAGGGGAAAAGAGGATCAGCAACTTCTTGTTATGGCAGTTGTCCTATGCCGAATTCTATTTTACAGATAAGTATTGGCCTGATTTTACGTCGGAAGAGTTTCATAAGGCATTGTCTGATTTTTCTGGTCGAACACGTCGTTATGGCGCGGTTTCCCCGGTCATTCAGGCCGGGACTTAAGGAGAGAACAACATGAATCCTATGCGTTTTATCAGCGGTGCAGCAGCAATTGCTTTGACTCTGCTTTCTGCCTGGAACTCCTTGTTCTTTATTTTATTTATTTCTTTTCTGACAGCAGGCGGGCTATATGAATTCTTTTACCTCATTAAAAAGAAAGATATCCCAATTTACAGTTACACGGGGATTTTTATCGGTGTTTTGATCCCTTTGTCTATCTTTACCCGGTTTGAGTTGACGAAGAATTGGGAATTATTGTTTTTTGTTTGTGCGTTCTTGCTCATTTTAATGCTTCAGTTCAACCGTAAAGATAATCGCAATGCGATCCTTGGCCTATCGACGACGCTCTTTGGCGTTCTTTATGTGTCGTGGTTCTTCAGTTTTATTGTTAAGATTTATTTATTGCTTCCGGGATTTGATGGTCCGAAGTTGGTCCTTTTTATTGTCGCTGTTACAAAGTGCGGAGATATTGGCGCGCTCTTGATCGGCAGTTGGTTGGGGAAACATCCGCTTTTGCCACAGGTCAGTCCTAATAAATCTGTGGAAGGTACCGTGGGGGGGGCTTATTTGCAGCTCTGTGGTGGCTGTCCTGTGCTCTTCTTTGTTGCCATCCATGTCATATTTTACGCCAGGATATGTGGCCCTGATGGGGTGTTTCTTTGGCGGGCTTGGCCAGTTGGGAGACCTTTCCGAGTCTCTTATCAAGCGTGATTGTAATGTCAAGGATTCCGGGAATATTGTGCCTGGAATTGGTGGGATCTTGGATATCATTGATAGTTTGTTGTTTTCGGCGCCGGCGTTCTACCTTTATATGAGTGTTGTTTTGAGTGTGCCTAAATGATGAAAAAGAAACGCATTGCTGTTCTTGGTTCGACGGGATCTATTGGCATTAATACGTTGCGTGTGATTGCGGCCCATCCCGAACGTTTTGAAGTAGCGGCTTTAACGGCGTTTAACAGTGTCAAAGAAATCGAAGGGCAGATAAGAAAATTTGCTCCGAAATATGTGGCTATTGCGCAGCCGCATATTGCTTCGCTTAGAAAATCTTGCCCTGCTGTGAAATTCTTTGATGTGACCAGGGATCTTGCCGAGCTTGTGGTGGCAAAGGATATTGATGTTGTTGTTATTGCGATGACGGGGGCGGTGGCGCTCGACCCTTTCTTGGCAGCGGTTCGTGCGGGGAAGATCGTGGCTCCGGCGAATAAAGAAGCTTTGGTCATGGCGGGTGATATCCTCATGGCCGAAGCACAGAAATACGGAGCAACTGTTATACCGGTGGACAGCGAACAAAGTGCGATCTTTCAATGCCTTCAAGGGCGTGACATCAAGGATGTTCAGCAGATCCATTTGACGGCGTCTGGGGGCGCTTTAAGAAAAGTGCCGCGTGTTCGCCATGATCAGTTGTCTGTCAAACAGATCCTGGCGCATCCACGTTGGAAGATGGGCGCCAAGATCACGGTTGATTCTGCCACGCTCATGAACAAGGGCTTTGAGGTGATTGAAGCTCAGCGTTTGTTTGGTGTGCCTGTCGACAAGATCAAAGTGATTATTCATCCTGAAGCCATTGTCCATTCGATGGTTGAGTTTATTGATGGTTCTATTTTGGCGCAGCTTGGGGTGACGGATATGCGTTTGCCGATCCAGTATGCACTCACGCATCCTAACCGGCTTTCTACAGGTTTGCCGTGTTTGGATTTCTCAAAGTTGGGTCAATTGACGTTTGAAAAACCCGACACCCGTACGTTTCCTTCTTTAAGGTTGGCGTATGATGTTTTACGATGTGGAGGCTCTGCCCCCGCGGTCCTTAATGCGGCTGATGAAATTGCTGTTGAGGCGTTTCTTCAGGGCAGGATCCGGTTTACAGGTATTTATGCGATTGTTGCCAAGGTCTTGGCGGCGCATGTTAGAGAGCCACATCGGAGTAGTGCCAGGATTGTTGATATTAAACAGGCTGATGCTTGGTCGCGCAGACGCGCGGTTGAAGAAATAGAAAGGATAAGATGATATTCTTGATCTTTGCTTTTATTTTAGGACTGCTGATCGTTGTTCATGAAGCGGGGCATTTCTTTATGGCCCGCAGGCTGGGGGTTCGCGTTGAAGAGTTCGCTTTTGGATTTGGACCGAAGTTGTGGGGGTGGAAGAAGGGAGATACAGAATATCGCGTGTGTGCGATCCCTTTAGGCGGTTATGTAAAAATGGCAGGGGATGAGAGATCGAGCTGCAAAGGTGCAGCCCAGGAGTTCTTTTCCAAACCTGTTGGCCATCGTGCTTTGATCATTTTGATGGGCCCTGTTGTGAATTATTTCTTGGCGTATGTGTGTTTTGTGATTGTTTTCTTGATCGGTGCTATTGATCTTGATGCGTCTTCCAAGGCTGTTGTGGCTAAGGTAGGTAAGGTGATGGCGGGATCTGCCGCACAGCAGGCGGGTTTTATCGAGAACGATATGGTGCTTATGATCGATGGCAAGAAGATCTTGAATTGGGCTGAGATGCAGGATGTGGTCATGGCGTCGGATGGCAAAACATTGCAGGTTATGGTGGAGCGCTCAGGCCAGGAGGTTGCGCTTAAGGTTTCTCCCCGGCTTGAGAAGACACGAGATCTTTTTGGTCGGGAACATCAGGTTGCGCGCATTGGTATTCAGCCGCGTCAATTGGAAAAGGCGGATCATTTGGTTGTGAAACGGTATGGTTTTATTGAGTCGTGTTGGAGAGGTGGTCAAGAGCTTCTCACGATCACGGTAAAGACGTATGTCGCTCTTTGGGAAATTGTTACCGGACAGCGTTCTGCTAAAGAGGGTATGACCGGGTTGATCGGGATTTTCTTTATTGTAAAATTTGCTGCGGCGATCGGTTTTTCTTTTTTGCTGCATATCATTGGTGTTATTAGTGCGAGTCTTGCGATCTTCAATGTTCTTCCTCTCGTCCCACTGGATGGCGGTCATTTAGCTTTTCTGGGTCTGGAGAAGATCCGCGGCAAGGGACTTTCTGTTAAAACGGAAGATGTTATTGCGAAGGTCGGATTTGGTTTGTTTATTGCGCTGGCGCTTTTTGTATTTTATGTTGATTTTGAACGCATTGGATTGATTGACAAGATCATTGGTTTCTTTAAATAGGAGAAGGATATGGAACAAGTCTCGACGGACTATGAAGAGATCAAAGGGCGCCTGCACAGGTATTTGATCGGGCGTACGGATTTTCTTAAGGTTAAAGACAAGATGAATGAAGATCAGCTTCGTCTGTTCGTTGATAATGCGATTACAGATATGAGCCGTGACACCCAGATCCAGGTTACATTTGAGATCCGGGCACGATTGATCCGGGAACTGACGGCGGCCGCTGTGAGTTTGGGGCCTTTACGACTGCTCATGGAAGATAAGGATATCAGTGAGATCATGATCAATGGTCCCAAACATGTTTATATCCAAAAGAGCGGCAGGATCTCATTGACCGCGATCAAATTTGAGGACCCTGCGCATTTGATGCATACGGTTCAGAAAATGTTGGCGGCGTCGGGTTCTCCGCGTCGTGTGGATGAGTCTTCACCTTATGTGGATTTCTCTATGCCTGATGGTTCGCGTGTGAATGTTATTATTCCGCCGTGTGCGCTCACCGGTGCTGTGATGACGATCCGTAAGTTTTCCAGGGACATTACAACAATCGATCACCTGGTTGAACTCAAGACGCTCAATAAAGCGATGGCTGCTTTTTTGGCGGCTTCTATCGAGGCCAAATTGAACGTTGTTTTTTGTGGTTCTACAGGTTCAGGTAAGACGACGGTATTGAATGTCCTTTCACGGCATATTCCCGAGGAAGAGCGTATTATTACGATTGAAGATACCTCAGAGTTGAGGCTTTTACAGGAGCATGTGGTTAACCTCCAGTCCAAGCTTGCGAACATTGAAGGTAAGGGGCAGGTTACGATCAGGGATCTTTTTGTCAATTCACTGCGCATGCGTCCCGACCGGATCATCGTGGGTGAGGTTCGAGGTGAAGAGATCCTGGATATGATCCAATCTATCTCATCCGGCCATTCCGGAACATTGGCGATCGTGCATGCCGAATGTCCTGAGGAGTGTTTTAATCGCATGATCGCGATGATGCTCATGTCGGGCATTCGTCTTTCGGGCGAACAAATCCGTCACCAGATCGCCACATCGGTGGACATGATCGTTCATTCAGAGCTTGGCATTGACGGGGTCCGGCGCGTGACCAATATTACGGACTTGCGTTTTGACAAGGCGTCCGGACAGATCACACTCGAGGATATTTTTGTCTTTAAGCAGCAGAAGATCGATGAAGATACCGGTAAGGTGATCGGTGATTGGGTGATGTCCCGCAAGCTTCCGTCGTTCGCGGGTAAATTTACAAAACGTAATGTGCGGTTACCGCAGGAGTTCTTGCAATGAAATGGTCAAAATATTTTATTCCCACGCTTAAAGAGACTCCTTCAGGAACAGAGGCTGTGAGCCATCAGCTTTTGTTGCGTGCGGGGTTGGTTCATATGTTGACATCGGGTGTGTATTCGTATCTTCCATTGGGTTGGCGCGTCCTGAAGAATATTGAGAATATTATCCGTGAAGAAATGGATGCTGCGGGTGCACATGAGCTTTTAATGCCTGCCCAGCATCCTATTGAGATATGGCAGAAGACAGGGCGTGATAAGACGCTTGAAGATGTTATGATCCGTTTTAAGAACAAAAAAGGTTCAGACATGTGTTTGGGTCCGACCCATGAAGAGATCATAACAGATCTGGTGAAAAGTTTTGTTCAGTCTTATCGTCAGCTTCCGGTGACCCTTTATCAGATCCAAACCAAATTCCGCGATGAGACCCGTCCGCGTTTCGGGATTGTACGTGCGTGTGAATTTATTATGAAGGATGCGTATAGTTTTGATACAAATGATGCGGGGCTGAAGCGAAGTTACGAGGCGATGTTCCAGGCGTACAAGAAGATCTTCGCTCGTTGCGGGCTTAAGCCTATCATTGCTGAAGCGGATAGCGGGGCCATGGGGGGGAAGATCTCGCATGAATTCCTTGTGCCTGCGCCCATTGGTGAGGATAAGGTCAAAGATGAGAATGGTGTTGAGTGTCAAGCCATTGAAGTAGGGCATATTTTTCAATTGGGCACAAAATATACTGAAGCTCTTAGCGCTTTGTTCCTTGATGAGACGGGAAAACAGCAGCCGATGATCATGGGCTGTTACGGGATAGGCGTTAGTCGTCTTATCGCAACCATCATCGAAGTTCATCAGGATGAGAAGGGGATCAAGTGGCCGTTGGGTGTCGCGCCCTTTGCGGTTCAAATTCTTCCCGTGCAGGTGAACGACGCCGATGCCATGGCTGTGGCTCACGCTATTTACGACGGGTTGACAAAACAGGGAATTGATGTTTTAATGGACGACCGCGACGAAAGCGCCGGTCGTAAATTTAACGATGCGGACCTTATCGGCATCCCTTACCGCGTGACGATCGGAAAACGCGGTCTCCTCGAAGGAAAAGTCGAGATCAAAGATCGCGCCACAGGCGTTGTCGAGAGTGTTTTGAAGGATGCGGCCGTTGAGCATGTTGTGTCTTTGCTCAAGTGATGAAAATGATGATGAATGGATAGGGGTATGTCAAGATTTGACGCGCTGATCGTGGATATTCAGAACTTGGCTCAGCCGATCTGTGATGAGATCGGGGTCGAGGTGGTTCAGGTCAATGTTAATCCGCATAATGAGACCGTGCATATCCAGGTCTTTGCGGATAAACCTGAAGGCGGTATCGGGATGGAGGCGTGTGCTGAGCTCAATCGTCGTCTTGCAGCACAGCTGGATAACGATACGAGCCTTGCAGATAATTATACGCTTGAGGTTTCTTCTCCCGGGCTGGATCGGGCGCTTGTTGGTTATCGTGATTTACGGCGTGTTTTGGGGCGTGAGGTGCAGGTGTTTTTTAAACAACGGGTCAATGGTAAGTGTGAGTTGTCAGGTTTTTTACAAGCTGTGCGCGAAACCGATATTATTCTTGAGACGAGAAAGAGCGGCGAAACCATCATTTTGATGGATAACATAGAAAAAGCAAAGCAGATCATTAACTGAAAAAAGAGGGAGTTTATGGACAGCGAATTGATGACGATCCTTGAACAGATCGAACGCGATAAGGGCATTGCGAAAGAAGTGCTCATTGAGGCGGTAGAAGCAGCCGTGGCGTCTGCGGCACGCAAGGTTTGGACTGTTGGAAAAGAAGAAGATGTGACCGCTAAACTTGATCTTAAGACCGGCAAGATCCAGGCGTTTGCTAATGGCCAGGAGATCCGCTCGAGCGAGTTTGGCCGTATTGCGGCGCAGACGGCTAAGCAGGTCGTGTTCCAGAAGATCCGTGAAGCGGAAAAAGATGTGGTTTATAATGAATATAGCACGCGTGTTGGACAGATCATTTCCGGCAGTGTTTATCGTTTTGATCGCGGCAGTGTGATCGTGGATCTTGGAAAGACTGAAGCTGTGATCCCGCGCAGCGAGCTTTGCGGCAAGGAAGAGTTCAAGCAGGGTGATCGTGTGCGCGCGTTCATCCTTGAAGTTCAGCGTGAATCCCGCGGGCCGCAGATCGTTCTTTCCCGTGCTCATCCGAATTTCGTTAAGCGTCTGTTTGAGCTTGAAGTACCTGAGATTTATGAAGGCATCATCGAGGTCAAGGCGATTGCCCGTGATCCGGGAGAGCGTACCAAGATCTCGGTTTATTCCAAAGATGATAAGGTAGATTGTGTAGGGGCGTGCGTGGGCATGCGCGGATCGCGTGTGAAGAATATTGTCAACGAACTTCACGGTGAGAAGATCGATATTGTCCGGTATTCTTCGGACATCAAGGAATATATTCAAGCGGCACTCTCTCCGGCGGAAATCTCACAGATGCAGCTTTTGAGTGTTGAAAAGAAGGCTAATATCATCGTTGCGGATGATCAGCTTTCGATCGCCATCGGTCGCTATGGTCAGAACGTACGCCTTGCTGGTCGTTTGTTGGGTTGGGAGCTTGATATCTTTTCCGCGGCTCAGTGGGAAGAGCATTTGAAGCAGGCGCAGGAGGGTGAAGCGGTTGAAGAGGTGGTTGTTGAAGAAGTTGTGGAAGAAGTTCAAGCACCGGCAGATGATGCGGAAAAAGAGGGTGAAAAATCCGCATAATGATGTTTAGGGGATTAGAACCCCGGAAAGATAATGGCTTATGTTAGTTAGGGAACTGGTAGCAAAATATAATATCAGCGAGGAGCTTGTTCTCGCAACGCTCAAGGCGCTGAAACTGCGTGCCAAAGGTGATGCTCAGGAATTAAGCCCTGGTGTTCTGGCTCTTTTAAGAGGCGAGCTGGAATCCAAAGGGTTGATCCCTGTTGAGAAAGAAGAAATTCTCGTGAAAAAGCCCGTGGCCAAGCGTGTGGTGAAGAATGCTGTTGCTGCTGACGGGGCAGAAGCTGTTGTCTCAAAAAAGAAAGCGCCGGCTAAGTCTAAAGGTAAGAGCAAGGTTGATATCAAGGCAGATGATAAAAAAGAACCTGCTCCAGAGCCGATAACGGTACGTATTGTTACCAAGCCTGAGCCAAAGCCTATTGAGCTGCCGAAGCCGGTGGTTAGAGCCCCGGATGCCCGGTCTGTCGAAGGCCCGGCCGAGCAAGTTCCTAATGAGCTCGCACAATTTGAGAATGTGACGGTTGAAGAACAGGTCATAACAACGGATGTTGATGGTAAAAAGGTGACCACGATCATTAAAAAGATCGTTAAGAAGCCGATTGCAAAGCCTCAGCCCGAATTCATTTCTGTAAAACCTTTGGCTAAGCGGCGTGAAGAAGAGCAGGCTGCGCTTCAAGCAGCGCGTAATGCCCATGCTGTAGCCCAGCAGGTTGCTCAAGGCACGATCGCTCCGTCTGATGTGACGCCGCTTGTGCCATCGGGTCCTGCTAAATACGACGGCCCTTTGAGGGATATTGACGTTAAGATCCCGATCACCGTTGGAGAGCTTGCTTTTCGCATTCAGGAAAAAGCGAACGCGCTACTTAAGGTTCTGATGGCGAAAGGTATTTTTGCGAACATCAACCAGAATCTAGGGGAAGATATTGCCCGTGAGATCTGTAAGGAATTTGGCTATAACCTCCTTGTTCTGAAGTCCCAGGAAGAGCAGGTCATTGATTTGCATGAGAAAGAAGCGAAAGATGACCCTGCCACATTGATGCACCGTGCACCTATTGTGACATTTATGGGGCATGTTGATCATGGAAAAACGTCTTTGATGGATTGTATCCGCAAGACCAAGGTCGTTGATACGGAGCATGGTGGTATTACACAGCATATCCGTGCGTATTCTGTTCAGATGGATAAAGGAAAGATCACCTTCCTTGATACGCCAGGCCATGCCGCCTTCACCGCGATGCGTGCCAGAGGGGCGCATATTACCGATCTTGTTGTTCTTGTTGTGGCGGCCAATGAAGGCCTTATGCCGCAGACGCTCGAAGCGATCGATCATGCCAAGGCGGCGGGGGTTCCCATTGTTGTGGCTCTTAATAAGATTGATCTTAAGAATGCAGATCCAGAAAAGGTCAAGAAACAGCTGATCGAACATGATCTGATGCCTGAGGACTGGGGCGGTAAGACGGTTGTGGCTCCTGTTTCTGCACTCACGGGTCAGGGCATTGATAATCTGTTGGAAATGATCCTCCTTGAGTCCGAGATCCTTGAACTTAAGGCTAATCCTAATAAGAAAGCTGCCGGTATTGTCGTCGAGGCTCATTTGAGCCCTGGTCGTGGTGCGGTGGCGACGTTGATTGTTCAAAGTGGAACACTCAAGGAAGGTGACGTTGTTGTTTTTGGTCCGTATTATGGCAAGGCAAAAGCCATGTTCGATGATCATCAACGCCATGTTAAGGAAGCTGGCCCGTCGATGCCGGTCGAGATCCTGGGTCTTTCTGCGGTGCCTGAAGCAGGCGAGAAGTTCTTTGTTGTGGAGAATGAAAAGGTCGCACGTGAGATCTCCGAAATGCGCATGGAGAAATTCAAGGCCGATCGTTTGAAAGATAATAATAAGATCACGCTGGAAGAGCTTTTGGCACAGAAGAAAGCCGGTGAAGTTCAGGATCTTAACATTGTTCTTAAAGGGGATGTTCAGGGTTCTGTGGAGGCGTTACGCCAGGCCCTTGCGAAAGTTCCCAATACGAACAAGGAGGTTAATGTCAAGTTCATCCATAGCGGGGTCGGTGATGTGAATGCGTCGGACATTATCCTTGCGCATGTGTCCAAGGCAATCATCATTGCGTTTAATGTTGGGACCAATGCAGATGCTAATGCTGAGGTTGAAAAGTCGCCGGTTGATGTGCGTCGTTACAATATCATTTACGATGCGGTCAATGATGTGAAAGCGGCCCTTGAAGGGTTGTTGAAACCTGATACCAAGCGCCATTTCATTGCGCGCGCCGAGGTCAGGCAGGTATTTAATCTGACCAAGTCAGGGCTCGTGGCAGGTTGTTTCATGCTTAAAGGCCGTATGCGTCAGAAGATGGAAGTTGATGTTATCCGTAATGGTGAGACGGTTCATACGAGTAAGATTTCGGCGCTTAAGCGTTTTAAAGATGATGTTAAAGAAGTGGGCGAAGGTTTTGAGTGCGGTATTTCTGTCGATAAGTTCGATGGTTATCAGGTCGGAGATATGATCGAGGCGTTCCAGATCGAAGAGATCGCAAGGAAACTTTCATGAAGACTGTCTTTAGCGGCATGCGTCCGACGGGCAAGCTCCATTTGGGGCATCTTGTCGGGGCGTTGGACAATTGGGTCAAACTTCAGAATGTAAACCGCTGCATTTATTGTGTTGCGGACTGGCATGCTCTGATGGGTGAGTATGAGCATAGTCAGAACATGCGTGCGTACGGTTTGGATATGGTTGTGGATTGGATTGCGTGCGGCATTGATCCAGATCGTTCCATCATTTTCGTTCAGTCAGATGTTCCGGAGCATCTGGAACTTCAGATGGTTTTTTCCTGTATCACGCCCCTTGGCTGGTTGGAGCGTAATCCCACCTATAAAGAGCAGCTGCGAGAGATCACCACGCGGGATCTTCAGACCTATGCTTTTTTGGGTTATCCTGTGTTGCAAGCGGCGGATATTCTTTTGTACAAGGCCGAGGCTGTTCCGATCGGTGAAGATCAGTTGCCGCATCTTGAGCTCACGCGCGAGCTTAGCCGCAGGTTTAATTTTATTTATAAGAAAGATGTTTTTGAAGATTGCGAAGCTATTCTTACGCCCACGCCTCGTCTTTTGGGTCTGGATGGTCGCAAGATGTCAAAAAGCTATGGGAACACCATCAATCTTTCGGATTCTCCTGATGAGATCCTCGTCAAGGTTAAGAATATGCTGACTGATCCGAAACGTATGCGTTTGAAAGATGTGGGTCATCCGGATGAATGTAATGTGTTTGCGTATTATAAAACATTCTTTCCTGGACGGGGCCATGAGGTTCGTACATGGTGTGAGGGCGCTACGCAAGGATGTACAGATTGTAAAAAGACCCTGGCTGACGGGATCATCGAGCATTTGCGTCCGATCCGTGAGAAGCGAGCCACGATTCTTGCCGACCGTGGGTATGTTGAGGCTGTTCTCAAGAAGGGTGCTGATCAGGCCCGGGCGATCGCTGCTTCGACGATGAAAGAAGTCCGGCAAGTTATTTTTGGTTGAACCCTTTATTTCCATGGGTCATGACATATAAAATTCAGCTTGAGAAATTTGAAGGCCCCCTCGATCTTCTTCTTTATCTTATCAAGAAGGATGAGATCGATATCTACGATATCCCCATCGCGCAGGTTACCGAGCAATATATCCAGTACATTGAGCTGATGAAGGTCCTTGATCTTGACGGGATCGGCGATTTTCTGGTTATGGCCGCGACACTCTTACAGATCAAGTCCAGAATGCTTTTACCGCCTGATCCCAGCGAGGTTGAGCCGCAGGAAGATCCTCGCACGGAGCTTGTTCGTCGTCTTGAAGAATACCAGCGTATCAAGGAGGCGGCTGAAGAATTGCGCGTGAGGGCGGAACAACGCCAGGATCTTTTTCCTCGTCGACTGGATGTCGAGGCGATCGCAGGCTTAAAGGATGAAGCCAGGGAAGTTTATTTTGAAGCGAATTTGTTTGATCTTATTACCGCCTTGACCGCAGCGATGGCGGATAAGCCCGAGCATGCTTCTTATGAAGTTGCGCGTGAGGAATATACGGTTGAAGAAAAAGTTCACGCCATCCTTCATTTACTTGTCGAGCGGCCCAACATGAGATTGCAGGAGCTTTTTGAAAGCGCGCATGACAAGCTTGAGGTCATTGTGACGTTCATGGCTGTTCTTGAGCTTTGCAAAATGAAAGAAGTCGTTGTTGTCCAGAAGCGGCTTTTTGCTGATATTGAGCTTGTTCGTAACAGTGAAAACATTATTGTCCAACAACATCCTACTGTAGAGCCTGATGGAAGAACTTAAACGGATCGTCCTTAATACGCAGGAAACGGAAGAAGACCGGGTGACGAGTTTGTCATTGCGGCCGGAGAAGCTTACCGATTTCATTGGGCAGAAAGAGCTCGTCGCGAATGTCAGACTGGCTATTGAAGCTGCCGCGTTGCGTAAAGAACCTTTGGAGCATATGCTTTTCTCAGGTCCGCCTGGCCTTGGAAAGACATCTCTGGCGCATATTATCGCGCATGAGATGCACAGCAAGATCACGATTACGTCTGGTCCGGCGATCGAGCGGGCCGGGGACTTTATCGGCATCCTCACGAATCTTGAACGGGGAGATGTTCTTTTCATTGACGAGATCCATCGTCTTTCTAAGACGGTGGAAGAGTTTCTTTATCCCGCGATGGAGAATTTCAAGATCGATTTCATTGTCGATAAGGGGCCTTACGCCAAGACCATCAATTTTAGTTTAAAGCCATTTACGCTCATTGGGGCGACTACGCGCAGCGGGTTATTGGCGTCACCTTTGCGCGATCGTTTTGGTATTTTTTATCACCTGGACTTTTACGATCCTGCAGATCTGGCTGAGATCATTGCGTGTTCTGCTAGAAAACTGAGTGTGGACATTGATGCTGAAGCAGCGCTGGAAGTCGCTCGGCGTGCGCGTGGTACACCGCGGATCGCCAATCGTTTGCTCAAACGTGTGCGGGATTATGCACAGGTCAAGGCCGGAACTCTTGAGGTCCGTTTGCCCATTGTTCATGAGGCCATGGCTAAGCTCGACATTGATCCTCAAGGTCTGGATCGTTTTGACCGCAAGATCCTGTCTGTTATCCGTGATCAATATAATGGCGGGCCGGTAGGTATTGAGGCGTTGGCAGCGACTCTCAATGAAGAGACGGATACTATTGTTGATGTTGTTGAGCCATATCTTTTGAAGATGGGTTTTCTTCGTCGCACTTCGCGCGGCCGTGAGATCACAGAAGCGGCAAGGAAGCTCTTGTGATCTTTTCTAAGTTTATCCGCATCACCCTTATTTCATTGTGTCTTATCTTTATGACAGATGGTATTGTTACCGCCAGGTCCCGATTGGTCCGTGTGGCTGTCCTGCGTGAAGAAGATCATTTTACAATGGCTGTTCATGGGCGTTATGACGTCATTGATTTTAATACCGGGAAAAAGTTAGATGCGCGCGTTTATTTGCGACCGGCTCTTGTTTCTTTGGATGATGGTAAAACCAAGGTCGGTGATATTGTTTATAATGCCTCAAGGCTTATCATTGTGCCTCGCCGCGAAGCTCTTATCAGTATCAATGACGGACATTTTCGTGGCGATGTTATTGTGATCAACAACAAGGGCATTAATCTTACCGTCGTGAATTCAATTGATATTGAGGCGTATATCCGTGGGGTTCTTTATCATGAGATCTCTGATAAATGGCCGTTGGAGGCGATCATGGCCCAGGCGGTTGCGGCACGTACATTCGCTGTTTATTCGATGGAGAAATTCGCGGCGCGTGATTATGACGTGACCAATGATGTTTATTCTCAGGTTTATGGGGGCAGGGGGGCGGAGCGTTATCGTACTAATGTTGCAGTGCGTCGGACCAGCGGTGAGGTTTTGATGTATAAGGGGAAGATTTTTCCGGCATTTTTTCATGCTAATAGTGGAGGGGTTACTGAGGATGCGAGTGAGTTGTGGGATATTGATCTTGAGCCGCTTAAAGGAGGGGTCAAGTCGACATTCTCTATTGATTCGCCTCATTATCAATGGCGCAGGAACTTTCGTTTGAAAGATATTCAGGATAAACTTAATGCGCGAGGTTATCAGATCGGCCTTATTAAGGATATTCAGGTTGTTGAGCTTAACAAAAGCGGGCGGGTGAGGCGGCTTAAGATTATTTCACGCGACGGTAAAGAAGAGGTTATAGAGGGCAAGGTTTTTCGTGATATCATCGGCCCTAATATTCTTCGCAGCAACAAGTATGGTGTTGAAATGAAGGGCTGGTATGTTGATTTCGTTGGCTATGGTTGGGGACATGGTGTCGGTATGTGTCAATGGGGGGCCTACGGCATGGCTCTTAGGCATTACAATTATCGCAAGATTTTGGAATTCTATTATCCGTCTTCAGAGCTTGTTAAACTTAAGGATGTGGATTGACCGTGGTGCGTTCTAAGTTTTCTCCAAGTGTTTTTCATCCTTTTGTTTTTTTCGTTGTTTTTCTGTCGGTTTTCTTTCTTCTTGCGCATCGGTTTTCTGTTGATTCGCAGCATCCATCTTCTCCACGGGTTGTGGTAGATCAAAATGAGTATGCGAATATCCTTGTTACATATGTTTATGACGGGGATACGATCAAACTTTCTAATGGTGAAAAGATTCGCCTGGAGGGGATAGACACGCCTGAATCAAGGAAGAATAACAAGCTTTTGCGTGATGCCAAGCGTTCTCATCAGGATGTCGACGAGATTTTACGTATGGGAAGAGCAGCCTCAGAGTATGTAAAGTCTCTTTTAACTGATCGCAGGGTGCGGTTGGAATTTGATATTCAACAGCGAGATAAATACGGCCGTCTCTTGGCTTATGTTTATCGTTTGGATGACGGACTTTTTATTAACCAAGAGATCATTAAAAATGGTTATGCGTATCCCTTGACCATTCCGCCGAATCTTCGTTACGCCGATCGGTTTAAAGAATTCTTTCGTGAGGCGCGCAAGCAGGGGCTTGGTCTTTGGGGCAAGGTTTCGTAATAGAATGTAAAGAAATGTCTTGAAACAGATGGCAATGTTCGTTAAATTCTATATATCTATCATGTTGCAACGGGAGATCCTATGAAGAATGACTTCTTAAAGTTTGTTCCTTCGATTTTGATCATCATTGCTGTTGCTCTTCTTTTTATTCCTAAGACAGTCACTTATATCGATGTTGAGAAGTTCTTTTCTGATACAGATGCTTACTATCAGCGAGCTGAAAAAAGTTTTTTTAAGAAGGATGAGATAAGGCGTGAGGATTATTATTATTCTGGCGTGCATATTGGAAAGCTTTGGAAAAAACTGGGGATCGGCGGCAGTTTTAATGTCAAGGATACGCATCGCAGTCCTTTGCGTGATGAGTATTTGTTCGGTTGCGGCTATACGAATTACAGTGGATGTATTTTGCCGTATCCCGTTGTCAAAGAGTATGAGTTAGGTGAATACCGAGCTTTACGTGTTTCCAGTTCTAGCCAACGCTTCCCGGATTATCAGTATTTACTTTTCAAAGATCATAGGGATTCCTGGGCGTATTTTGGACACATTGATGTTTTTGATAATAAGAAAGGTGAGCCTGTCTTTAAGTTGTTGGACAATGGCTTGGCGAGTGTTGTCAGTTTGGCTGGTATTGGCGATGGTTATAGCACAAAATTTATCCAAGCTTATCGTCTTGACGGGACGTCTCCAAAGTTATTGTTGACCGTTCCGAATGAAGCGAGCCGTAAAGGCCTTGGTCTTCTGGATTTTGAGGTGACATCAAGTTTTGATTATGCTCAAGGGGTTTTGGTGGGGAATTTTCGTATTACTTTCTCGGCAGAACAGACGATCAAGGGCCGTGGTTCAAAATCAATGCCGCTTTTTACAGTAGCGCGTTCTATTGTGTTTCATTGGGATGGTAAAGAGCTTGTCTTTGATGCGGCGCGGTCCAACATTGATCCGGCTGAACTTGCCAGGATCGTTTCCGGAAGTTATGCGCGTGTTTATGCGATGTTCCGTGCAGACTTTGACAAACTTGCCAAGGCGGATGGTGTGAAGAAACAGTGGTATGGTGATTTTCTGTCTGTTGTGAGAGATGAAGGGCTTCCGGTTGCCAGTCCGGATGTTGTTAAGGCGTCGTCTCTCGTGCCAGTGTCAAAATCGCATTAGCTTCAGCTGGCATGAGAATGTATCCTGCCGCGCCATGCCGCACAGCTTCAGCAGCAATATCTTCTGTATTGTGATCACCCAGCGCCATCACGTGTAGTCCTGGTCTTAGGGCCAGGATCTCTTCAAAAAGCCCAAGGTCCGCATTCCCATCTTCAGAACATGCGCTGATAAATCCTGTACTGATCGCTGTTTTTTGTTTTAGGGCTTCAAGGCATTGCTCGCGATTTTCTGTGATGATTAGGGGCAGGTGGTTGATCAAAGCCGACTTCACCATTTCGCGGAGATATTCTTCCGCTGCGTAGATGAGGACGGTGTTCATAAGGATACGGGCGTCATGATAGAAAGGATCTTTGCTGCCGAGCTGTTTGGATTTTCGATCGTGTGAGGCATGGATGCGTTGAAGTAGAGAGAAGAGCTTTTCTCAAGCCGGATGGCCTGATCTTTGACTTTGACCACAACGACGCCTTCTAATACAAACAAAAAGCGCTCGGAAAGTGATTCACGGCGTTCTTGGGTTGTGGACCCCTTGCCTTCGATCTTTATCAGGACCGGGAGCATCTTTTTGGAGGATGCTTGGCGTGCCAAGATCTCAAAAGAAACCTTGTCATTCACCGCTGAAATAGCTTCCAAGGCTTCTTCGGCCTTGATCGGGCTGGGGGCATTCTCTTGCAAACCTTGGTAGAGTTCTGTGATGTCAACGCCAAGGGCTTTGGCAATGTTCATATGTGAGCCAAGTGTGCCCGTCATTTTTCCATTTTCTATGCGTGAGAGCGTGGCGATCTGCACGCCGCTGGATGTTGCAAGTTCAGTGAGCGATATTTTTCTGAGCTTGCGGATTTGCTGGATGTGAGTGCCTAATTGCTGCATGAGATGTCTCCGTGTACGGGGGTTGAGTAAAAATCCCCCAATTTGTTTTGTAATAATAACACAATTTGCTAAAAAATCAAGTTCAATGTTCGAGGAAGATTGGCAAAAACAGGCCGCTCATTGTTTGATTTATCAACAATATATTAATTGACAATAAATAAAATATATGCTAAATTCTCGTCATTGCATTTGACGTATCATCAAGCAGTAAATATTTGAGAGAGTTCTTAAGCAGTGAAAATTTATTTGAAGGAAAAATAAAAAGAAAGCCGAGCCCCTGCGGCCTATGGACAACAGTAGTATTAATTAAGGAGGAAGGTATGTCAGCGATCACGTTCAATGTCGAGAAAATGTATCGTTTACCTGATGCGGGAGGGCTTAAGGCATTTGCGGATGTATCTGTGAATGATGTTTTGGTTATCCGTGGTGTCCGTCTTGTTGAAGGCAAAAAGGGGCTTTTTGTGTCTATGCCTCAGGAGCAAGGCAAGGACAATAAGTGGTATGACCAGGTTGTTTGTCGATCTGCGTCTGCTTATGATGAGCTTTTCCAGAAAGTTGTGGATCATTATCAGAAGAATTGATAGTTGGATGTTGAGATAAAGGGGGTCTTGGGTATTCAGTCACTTGGTGCGCTCTTTTCCGGCGGGGGCCGGGGAAGTCTTGGGGTGCGGACCTGGGGATAAGGCGGAATGAATACTCAGCCCCTTTTTATTTTTTAGACAGGACGCGGTAAAAACAGAATACGCAAAGTCCTGTGATAAAAAGCCAGCTTGAGATAAGGATGATCCATCCAGGCATTGTCATGGGGCTACTCCTTGCTGCTGTTTGCGCTGCCAGGCGATCTTGACGAGAAAGGCGATCGTTATGAACAGAAAAATGAGCCCGATGCGTGTTGCCAGAATATAGGGTTTGTCGGTATCGGCGACAGTTTTCATCATGATGATCCCGATCCATTCCTGCCATAGCCACATGCCGATGATAAAGATGAGAAAACCTGGTGTTATATATTTGATGATGAATTTATAGATCTTCGGAATCCGCATGTTTGCACCTTTATGGATCTCATCCCAGGCATTGTTCATGCCAAAGACCCAGGCGAATAGGAGTATTTCAATGAGTCCAAAAATAACCAGAAAGACAGTTCCACCCCAGAAGTCGAGTTCGTCCACAACACCATTCTTAAGAAAGAAGATCGCGGGTTGGCAAAGAATGAACGTGGTGACGGCAAATATGCCGACTGCTTTCTTGCGATTGATGTCGAATTCATCTTCAAGAAAGGCGATCGCGGGCTGTGCGATAGACACAGAAGAGGTGATGGCGGCCAGAAAAAGTAGAAAGAACCACGCAAAGGCAAGGATCTCCGGCCATGGGAGCTTGTTTAATACAAGTGGCATGGTCACAAAGCCGAGATTGAAAGTGCCGGATCTGGCAATGGCCTGGGTATCAATGGGCCCGAAGAAAACAAAGGCAGCGGGAATCACAATACTTCCTCCCAGAATGACTTCTGCGAATTCATTGGTGCTGGCGGCACTTAAACCGGAAAGAACGACGTCATCGTTTTTCTTAAGATAGCTGGCATAGGTCAAGATCACGCCGATCCCGACACTTAAGGTGAAAAAGATCTGTCCGGTGGCTTCGAGCCAGACTTTAGCGGATAAAAGAGCCGAGAAGTCTGGATTCCATAGAAAACCAAATCCATTGCTGATATTCCAGTCAGGCTTAGATGGGTCAGGTGTGCCCAGGGTAAGGACCCTGATCATGAGCATGAGTGCACATAAAAAGAATAAGGGCATCGCCCATCGGCAAAGTTTTTCAATTCCGCCTTTGATGCCGTGGTAAATGACAAGAATGTTTAAAGAAAAAGTGATAAGAAAGAATAAATAGGCCCAGCCCAGGCCGTGAAAGAATTCGTTATTTTGGATGCCTTGGTAGCCGCGCAAGAAATTTTGCATTGTTGTCTGGTCGTTGATCCCGGCTAGTTTTCCGAACAGGGCAAAGGCGCTGTAGCCCAGAGTCCAGGATTCAATGAATGTATAATAGATGAAGATGACCAGGGGGCCGAAGATCCCAATAACACCGAAATAGCGGATGAATCTATTTTTTTGCCAGATATTGTGAAAGATCCCCGGCGCGGTTCCGTGGCCGAATCCACCGCCGAAGCGCCCCAAGGCCCATTCGACCCACATGAGTGGTATTCCAACGAGAAAGAGGGCGATAAGGTAGGGAATGATAAAGGCGCCACCACCATTTGCAGCCACCTTCGCTGGAAATCTTAAGAAATTTCCAAGTCCGATGGCAGAGCCGGCGACAGCCATGATGATGCCGATCTTGGACCCCCAGGAATCGCGGATTTTGCTCACGGAGCCTCCCATGTTAACGGTGTTTATTATATGGGCAGAGCCTGGTTGATGCAATGTGGAAGAATTAATTGATAAACTATTTTTCATAGGCTTGTGTTTCTCGTCGACAATAAATTTTATCTTCCCTCTTGCATTTTTCTCAAGTACGGAGTATATTTAAATCATCGACACGGTCCCGTGGATCTATGGGGCCTAACACGGCCGAACAGGCCGTGAAAATAACAGGCAATGATGCCTGTGAAGATAAAGTAAAGAAGCTTTATATAGCCTCGTAAGAGGAAGAAGACAATGGCGTCTTCAATTCAGAAGTTCAGGAATTGGGGGCGCTTATTTTATTTTATGGCGCCTCTGATCGGAGAAGGAAATTTGAGGTTAATGAAAGGAGTCTTTTATGAATTCAGGAGATACAGCTTGGGTTTTAATATGTACAGCACTGGTTATGCTTATGACACCAGGGCTCGCGTTCTTTTATGGAGGGATGGTCAGAAGAAAGAATGTTCTTAGTGTTTTAATGCAGTGTTTCTTTGTGTTGTGTTTGGTCAGTGTATTGTGGGTCGTTTATGGCTATAGCTTAGCATTTGCGCCGGGTAATGGGTTCATTGGCGGTTTGCAGTGGTCCATGCTCAATGGTGTAGGGCTTGAGCCATACGCTGATTATTCGGCAACAATTCCGCATCAGGTCTTTATGATTTTCCAGGCCATGTTTGCGGTTATTACCCCGGCACTTATTCTGGGCGCTTTTGCTGAGAGAATGAAGTTCTCTTCATTTGTGGTTTTTATCATTCTCTGGTTAACGCTGGTGTACGCTCCGGTTTGTCATTGGGTGTGGGGTATGGGCGGATTCTTACGTAATATGGGCGCTTTGGATTTCGCAGGTGGTACAGTTGTTCATATTAATGCTGGTATTGCTGCTCTGGTCACGGCTCTTATGATTGGGCCACGCAAGAATGCGGAAAAACATATTCCATCGCCGCACAATCTTCCGTTCGTGGCTCTGGGGACCGCTCTTTTATGGTTCGGCTGGTTCGGGTTTAACGCAGGTTCTTCGCTGGCGGCTAATGGCCTTGCGGCGAATGCCTTTGTGGTTACAAATACGGCTGCAGCGGCTGCAGGGTTGAGTTGGGCAGCGATCGAATGGTTCCGTAATGGGAAGCCAACATTGTTCGGTATTTGTTCCGGCGCTGTGGCAGGTCTTGTTGCGATCACGCCTGCAGCAGGTTTTGTGAATGTGAGCGGTGCTTTGATCATTGGTTTGCTGGTCAGTGCATTTTGTTATCTGGCAGCGGCAGTTATTAAGCCGAAGCTTGGATATGATGATGCGCTTGATGCTTTTGGTGTGCATTGCATCGGTGGTATTTGGGGTGCTTTGGCCACAGGGCTTTTTGCGAGCAAGCTTGTGAATTCGGCAGGAAATGACGGGTTATTTTATGGTAATCCGGAGTTGTTCATTATTCAGGCTAAAGCTGTTGGTGTGACGATCATTTATTCGTTGGTCGTGACCGCGGTGTTATTTAAGGTGATCGACTTGTTGATGGGGATGAGAGTTACGACCAAAGAAGAGGACATTGGTCTTGATCTTACCCAGCATCATGAACGCGCGTACACCATGCTCGAATAATTGTGTAAGGGCGGGTCTGTGACCCGCCCTTGACCGAAATAATCTTATTTACGAAGGGAGTTGTATATGAAAATGATAGTAGCTATTATTCAACCCAGCAAGCTTGATGATGTTCGGGATGAACTGTATAAGGCAGAGGTTAATTTGATGACCGTAACCGAAGTTTTGGGGCACGGTCGTCAGAAAGGCGTTACCGAGATCTATCGTGGCGCCAGAGAAATGGGGAATCTCCTGCGTAAGGTTCGTCTTGAGATCGCGGTCAATGATAGTTTCGTTGAGCCGACCGTTAGGGCGATCATTAAGGCGGCGAAGACCGGTGAAACAGGCGACGGCAAGATCTTTATTCTGCCGCTTGATCAGACCATCCGTATCCGTACGGAAGAGCGCGGTAGTATCGCCATAGGGTAATGTGTATTGTAGGGGCGGGCCTTCGGGGTCCGCCTCTACAAATCTTTCTCTCTCCGTTGACACCCCTTTGATTAGTGTTATATTAACGAAGAGTTGTGAAGGCAACCCCATATGACAGAACCCGTTCAAGTAGCTGCCAGCCATGCGCAGGCCATGCCAGAGTTTCCTAATTTCATTGCCCTTGCTGCGGAAATGAGCGGGGATAATGCTTTAGGTCATTTTTTGCATTCCTGGGAAAGCGCGATCTATTCGCTCTTTATTATTTTTCTTTTGGGTTTGGTCGCTTACTTTGCCACGCGTAAACCTCAGACGATCCCTGGCCGTTTGCAGAGCGTTGCGGAATTCTTCGTCACATTTATGGATGATTTTGTTTGCAGTATCCTTGGCCCCAGGGGACGCAAATTTACTCCATTCATCGGGACGCTTTTTATTTATATCCTGGCTTCGAATTATATCGGCCTGATCCCGTTCTTTAAGTCGCCGAACACGGAATGGTCGATGACAATGGGGTTGGCGCTAGTTGTGTTCTTTTACGTTCAGTACACGGGCTTTAAAGAACTGGGATTTTTGGGATATTTTGATCATTTGATGGGGCAGCCTCGAGGCATTATGGCAGTTACGCTTATTATGCCGGTGTTTATGCTGGCGGTGCATATTGTCAGTGAGCTCATTCGT
>CAJBYM010000135.1 GCA_903959815.1 Candidatus Omnitrophota bacterium | reverse complement strand
GTGACTGGAGTTCAGACGTGTGCCTTCCGATCTAGGATCATGTTGAAACGGAGCATTACAGCTTCTCGGCCACCCGCATCACCGCGCTGCGCGCCCGGGGATTGGCGTCAATTTCGGCCGCGGAAGGCTTCATGGCCTTGCCGACCAGACGCAGCTTGGGCTTGGGCAACTGATCGGCACGCAGCGGCAAGCCCTTGGGCAGCGCATCGGCGGTCGACTGGTCGCGCATGAAGTTTTTCACGATGCGGTCTTCGAGCGAATGAAAGGAAATCACCACCAGCCGGCCACCCGGTTTCAGCAAACCGAGCGCCTGCGGCAGGGCTACCTCCAGCTGGCGGAGCTCTTGATTGATATGAATCCGTAGAGCTTGAAAGCTGCGCGTCGCCGCGTCCTGCCCTGGCTCACGGGTGCGCACGGTCGCGCGTACGAGGGCCGCAAACTGACCTGTTGTGACAATTGGCTGTTCGAGCCGAGCAGCCACAACCTTCTTTGCAATCTGGAAAGCAAACCGTTCTTCGCCATAGTTTCTAATGACCTCCGTTATTTAAAGCCTTGGGGCCGCACGCAGCTTTGGTATGGCGACTTTTTGAAGCCCTGGATGACATACATTCTTCAAACTTTATTAAACAGAAAATGTTGTCTGCTATCCTGCGAAATTTGGATTCACGGGCGGGCTTGATCCGTTTGGGGAATATTTTTAGAGATGAGAAAGAAGTTTTTTATGAGAACCCTTCGCACATCTTACCTTTTATTGCCAAGGATCTTGAGCGTCCGCTTGTTCTTTCCTCAGAGGTTGAGAATATTAAGAAAGATTTTCTTTATCGCGACGTCAGTGACAATATCCTTCTGGAAAGGACGATCTCAGCTTACGTGGAAGGGTTTGAGGAAGAAGATCTTTTTCTTAAGGGTGAGGATTGGGCGATGTCTAATGTTGATGCATCCGAGATCATGCTGACCGAGAAAGTTGCGATGGTTGATCAAGATAGACAATACGTTCAGGCGACACTGCCGGATCTTGATCTTGAGCAAGCATTGATCTTCCCATGGAAAGAGGGGGTTCGGAATTTTGTTCAGACCATCAATGATACTTATGATGGAGATAAGAAATATGATCCTGATGCGGCAAGACAGAACCGGCTTAATTATTTTGAAAATAGCAAGGCTGTTCGGGGCGCAGGATTGATATTGATGGCCGATATTAAGAATGGCAAGGTTCAGACCAAGGAAGATTTTGAGCAGAGGCTTTCGCAGCTTAACACATTGTTATTGACCGGCATTGACGGCAAGACTTTTTATGTAACACCCACAATGGAAGAGATGGGGATAACCATTGATAATGTGCTGGGACCGACTGTCAATCAATCGTCGATAGAGAAAATTCTGTCTATGGCAGGCCGATATCAGCCTTTCAAGTATTCAGAGCCGTATAAGACATTCTTTAATGATTTTTATGAGCGGATCAAATTCTTTTTTCTTGATGATAAGAAAAAGATGTCTTCATTTGAAGTTGTTGAGCGGATTGCATTTGTTTATGAAGCAGGGCTGGGTTACTTTGTCAGAGGAAATAATGCACTTTTTATGAATCTGGCCAATATGATGTTGCGTTTATATGGGTTAAACGGGATTCCTCATGCAGAGATCGATCTTGAGGTAGGCAATGGACAGCATGGAGTCGCTATTGCTTTTACACAAGCAGTATTGGAGCAAAACAAAGATCTGTATCGGGAAGCTCCGATAGATTGGGAGGAGTCCATGGAAGCTTTAAGTTCAGATGATCTGCGTAAGATGCAGCAAGAAGCTTCGCCGCAGGATGAGACCATGTCTTTATCGGAGATGTTGCACCGACTGACAACTGAGGAAAGAAAAGGCCGGATTCGCTCCAAGCATCCCAATGAGATCCCTGGTGGTATGGATGCGATGAATGAATTAAAAGATGCCGCTAAACAGCCGCCTCTTAATGCGTATCAAGTCACGAAGTTCTTGAAGGATGAGGAAGGTTATGCATTTGAGATCGTGTTAGATCATCCCGGCGGGGATCGGGCGATCTTGAAAATATTCCTGGGTGAGGGGCCGTTTGAGAAAAGGGAGCCTCAGCCGTTTGATGCATTCATTGATCAAGGGGTAGTCTGGGTGAATGCGGGCCATCCTTGGCTACCTAGTGCTCGGCATTGGAAGGATCGGTCGGGCTCATCGTATGCCGAGCATTGGAGCCAGTCAAAATGGGCTAAAGATGACCTTCATGTTCTTGTGCAACCGCTCTTGGAAGGAAGACCGAATAAGACAGAATTGGATGAATTTGTAGCAATAATAAAAGAGTCGGGATATAAACCGGCTTTTGCCTGGAATCTTAATAATGCACCGATACGCTGTGGTCAGGACAGAAAGTTTTATTTGATGGATCCGACAGCTGTCAAAGATGCGGCGGGCATAACGGGCGGCATTGACCTGACACCCGAAAGAATGGATCTTCAGACAACGGGCGACGGCAAAGATAATGCCATGGAATTCAAATTTGATGCGGCTGAAATTCAGCGTCTTGAAAAAGTTCCAGGTTTTGTTCCGGTTATTATGGATATTCAGCCTGTAAATGACTTTTGGGGATTTTTAGGCCTCGCCTCTTCCCAGTTCAACCGAATAGAGTAAGTGATATACCGGTCCTTTGGGGAAAAGCTCACTGCGGAAAAGCGCGATGCGCTCGACTTTCTGAGATAGCCCTGCAGGCACGTGTGTATTTTCGAGAAGCTCTGCCAGGCGTTTGGATGTTGTTTCTGTGCGGCTGCGGCCGAGGGTGATATGGGGCATGAAACCTTGATCCGGTTTCTCAATTCCCAATGATTTTAATTCTTCATCCAGTTGTTCTGCGATCTCGGCTAGAAAATTGGCACGTTTTGTGATGCCAGCCCAGATAATTTTAGGTTCTTCTATACGGGGGAATGCGCCTAGTGCGCCGATATCCATATGAAAAGCGGGGAACTTAATGGCAGTTCTGGCGATGGCTTCTTCGACATCATCCACGATCTCGGGTTGGATGTCACCGAGGAACTTCAGGGTTAGATGGGTGTGGGCTGGATCAGACCATTTAACGTCGGCTTCGGATGTTTTCAGGCGGTCTTGGAACAGGGAGAGTTCGCGTTTGACGCGTTCGTCGAGTTCAATGGCTATGAAAGCTCTGATAGGTGGGCGCATCTATAACATTCCCAAAGCTTTTTTAAGCGTTTGGGTCTTTATGCTTAACCGTGTTCCTTTGAATATGAATTTCTTAACAATTGTCTTCTTGGCGGATGCAAGCGCGATATAGACCAGGCCAACGGGTTTTTGCGGTGAACCGCCGCTTGGTCCGGCAATGCCGGTGGTCGCGATCGCGAAGTCGCTTTTAAAGCGTTTACGCGCGCCTTGAGCCATGGCTTTGGCTACGGGGGCACTGACAGCCCCATGGTTTTTGATCAGGGAATCTTGAACACCCAATAATGCGGTTTTGGCCTCATTGGCGTAAGCAATAACGCCTCCTTTAAACCAGGTGGAAGAGCCCGGCACATTGGTTAGCGTGTGTGCGATCAAACCACCTGTGCACGATTCAGCTGTGGCCAGGGTCTTTGGGCTTGATATCAGGCGATGGGTCAAAGGTAAAAGCAGGTTCATGGGGTGTATTATAGGGGGGGACAAACACCTTGACAAGGGGGAAGCTTTCAAATAATATGACCCACACTAATCAAAATATATATAAATAAAGGACGCGACATGTTCCATCCTATTCCTGAGATCATTGAAGAACTTCGTAAAGGCCGCATGGTCATTGTTATGGATGATGAAGGCCGTGAGAATGAAGGAGATGTCTTGGTGGCGGCAGAGTTTGTCACGCCGGATATTATTAATTTTATGGCGAAGAATGCGCGCGGCCTTATCTGCGTGCCGATGGAAGCCGGTCGTTTGGATACGCTTGGTCTTTTCCCTATGAAGGATGCGACCAGCGATCTTCACCAGCCTTGCAATACGGGCTGGGCGATCTCGGTCGATGCTGCGCATGGTGTGACGACGGGTATTTCCGCCGCAGACCGGGCCTATACGGTCAAACTTTTGATCGATCCTAAATCAACACCTAAAGATCTGATCACGCCCGGCCATCTTTTTCCGCTGCGTGCCAAAAAAGGTGGGGTTCTGGTCCGTGCAGGCCATACGGAAGCGTCGGTTGACCTGACAAAAATGGCCAGTCTTTATCCGGCGGGGGTCATTTGTGAGATCATGAACGAGGACGGTACCATGGCCCGTACGCATGACCTCATTGAATTTTCCAAGAAGCATGGGCTTAAGATCTGCACGATCGATAGTCTTATTGAATATCGCCGCAAGAACGAGAAATTCATCCAGCGTCAGGTCGAGGCTGAACTTCCGACGGAGTATGGGGATTTCAAAATGATCGTTTATTCGTCGAAGCTGGATGACTTCCAGCATGTGGCGCTCATTAAGGGCAAGGTGGATGGTGCGGTTCCTGCCATTGTCCGCGTTCAATCTGAATGTTTGACAGGAGATGTGTTCGGGTCCTTGCGCTGCGATTGCAATGGTCAGCTTAAGCAGGCGATGAAACATATTGCTGAGGAGGGCGCGGGGATCGTGCTTTATATGCGTCAGGAAGGCCGGGGTATTGGTCTGATCAATAAGATGAAGGCCTATGGGTTACAAGACAAGGGCATGGATACGGTTGAGGCTAATGAGGCGCTGGGGTTTGCTGCTGATCTGCGTGATTATGGTATCGGTGCGCAGATCCTGGTTGACCTGGGGGTAAAACAGATCCGTCTTTTGACCAATAATCCACGTAAGATCGTTGGACTTGAAGGTTATGGTCTGAGCGTTGTTGAGCGTGTGCCTTTAAAGATCGCTCATAATGAAAAGAATAAAAAGTATCTTGATGCCAAGAAGCAGAAAATGGGGCATTGGCTGTGAAGAAACCAAGGTTCGCGATTGTCGTCGGGAAGTTCAACGCGTTCATCAGCGAGCGGCTTCTTAAGGCGTGCCGCGATGAATTTCTGCGTCAGGGTGTGTCTGATAGCGAAGTCCGGGTGGTATGGGTTCCGGGCGCATTTGAATTTCCGGTAACAGCGCTGAAGCTTGCGGAGCAAAAGAATATCCAGGCTGTCATTTGTTTGGGTGCTGTGATCAAGGGTGAGACCTTACATTATGATCTTGTGGCGCGTGAATCCGCGCGCGGGATCATGGATGTTGCGCTTAAGACAGGTAAGCCTGTTGTGTTTGAGGTGTTGGCAGCAGACACGGTCAAATTGTGTGAGGCGCGTTCCAAAGAGGGTGATCGCGATAATAAAGGGGCGTCCGCCGCGCGCGTAGCGCTTGAAATGGTCCAAACATTGAATAATTTAAGGGGCTGACCCGCATGCGCAAAAGAAGTATTGCCAGAGAATGTGCTCTCAAGGTACTTTATCAGATCGAAATGACATCGCGTACGCCTGATAATGCATTGGCTTCATTCTGGGAGCAGGAGGACGAGCATCCTGAAGATGTGCGTGATTTTGCTTCCAAGCTTGTGGTTGGTATTTACGACCATTTGAACAACATCGACGAGAAGCTGGGTGAATATGCGACGAACTGGCAGTTGAATCGTATGGCGGTCATTGATCGCAATGTGTTGCGTATGGGGCTTTATGAATTGAAGTTTAATAGTGATATCCCTCCTAAAGTTGCGATCAATGAAGCGGTCGAGCTTGCCAAGAAATACGGCGATCATGATTCCAGCAAATTCGTCAACGGCATCCTTGATAAGGTCCATAAGAAAGAGATCACACCTGTCGGCCCGCAGTCATGAGCGAACGCTTCGCTGACCTGCATATCCATACGAATTTTTCCGATAGCACGGCATCGCCCGAAGAAGTTGTGGTTGAGGCGCATGCTCTTGGCTTGAGCGCTATTGCGGTGACGGACCATGATACGGTTGATGGCTTGCCATTTGCTGTTGCGGCCGCTAAACCTTTGGGGCTTGAGGTTATTGTGGGCGTTGAGCTTTCATCTGAATATAAGGGCAAGGATATTCATATGTTGGGTTATGCCTTTGACCTTGAGGATAGTCCTTTGGTCCGTCAGTTGAAGGCCATGCAACAGGCCCGCATTGAACGCATGAAGAAGATGCTCGTCCGATTGAATGAGCTGGGTAAAGGCGGGATCGAGCTTCAGGATGTGGCCGATATGACACGTTCTGATTCTGTGGGGCGTTTGCATTTGGCCAAGATCCTTCTTGCGCGCGGGCATGTCAGTTCTTTGGATGAGGCATTCATGAAATATTTGGGTGAGGGAGCAGCAGCGTATTATCCAAAATTTCAACAGACGCCGTTTGAAGCGATCAAGCTGATCAATGATTCCGGCGGGGTCGCGGTCATGGCACATCCTATTTTGACCCAGCGCGATGAGCTTATTCCTGAACTGGTTAAGGC
>CAJBYM010000134.1 GCA_903959815.1 Candidatus Omnitrophota bacterium | reverse complement strand
CCTACTACATTTCACACGTAGTTGGGAATAATATTGCGACTCCTCAGGCACCCGTTGTTGGACTGAATGATCCTTGCTTAAGTGTTTCTCCGGGTTAAATGTCAGCTTATCGAACACCAGGTAACCTCCCATAATCTGAAATATCTGTTTGCCTTGTTCGAAAAGAGTATCAAGATATTCGTGCATTAAAAAAGCATATTCCGACTCACCACCCAAAAGGGGAATTACATCTTCGCGGGTTAGCAAAAGTTCTTCAAATGAAATCTCTTTTATGGCTGTTGTATTCAATTTTGCAATGTATTAAAATCAGTAATTGCCTGATAAAAAGCATCAATATTTGCTATGGGAACGTTGGGAGGTGTATCGCATCCCAAAGAGATGACAAAATTAGTGTACTCTCTTGTTTTTTGTAAAAGTTCGGTTGTGGAACTATACAATTGCCCGGGGTTCATCATTTTAAACACATTAACCGGATCGAGATTTCCCATGGCGATAACGCCTGAAGGAATTTCGGCGAGGGCATCAACCATGTTAATGGCATTTCCAAAATGCAGTCCTTGTGCGCCTGTGGAAACCATCGATTTGGTTAAATGACCTTTGTTGCCACAATTATGGAGGATAATCATAAAAGTTTCATCCTGTAACTGAGCCACAATCTGATGAATATATTTAGATGAAAACTCGTCGCACATATCCTCTGATAACAATCCGGCAGCCGGCTCAGCAATAATAATTCCGCTTACCCCGGTGTCCTTAAATGCGCGTATATATTTAATTATAAACTCAGTGCATTTCTCAAGAAGTTTTTCGATAACATCAGGTTCAATATAAAGCGAGGTCATTAACTCCGTCATATCGAAAAGCCGGCCAGCCAATGAAATGGGGCCTATGCAACCGGCAAATACAGGTTTATCGGTAATGTTTTGTGCCGCCAAACGGGCTGCCAATAAATACTCCTGAATCCGTCCGGCGTCCAGGCCAGGCACTTTCAGATTATCAACAGCTTCGGCATCGGAAACTAACCGTTCCGTTACGGTGGGAACTTCGTGTTCCGGAAGATTTATGGTTGAGCCAAATGCTTCTGCTTCAACGGTTAAATCCATTATAATGGTAGCAGCATCAGCAGGATATTTTTTATTCAGTGCATCAATAGCCTGATAATGAATTTCTCCGTTTGTTATTGTCTAAAAGGGTGGTTCGTCGGTTGTAGATGTTCCCCATCCACCACCGGCTGGTGACGTTGTTGCTGCAGCCCAAGGATCATCGTTAAATGACTCTGTAGCAGCAGGTGCGACAGCTCCACCGGTTCCGCCTGCGCGCTGGGTACGTGTGACCTTAGCTGTCGCATTGCGAAGTGATGGACCTACTTCATCTACCTCTACCTCAAAGACTGTTCGCTTTTCGCCTTCTTTTGTTTCGTACGAACGCTGCTTAAGTCGTCCAGAGAGAATGACGCGCATTCCCTTTGTCAGTGACTCTGCAACATTCTCTGCAGCTTGACGCCAGATCTGGCATTGAAGGAAGAGGCTCTCGCCATCTTTCCATTCATTTGTAGCCTTATCTAAATAACGAGGTGTTGAGGCAACACGAAATTTCGCTACCGCTGCACCGCTTGGGGTGAAACGTAGCTCTGGATCGTCAACTAGGTTGCCGATCATTGTGATTGTTGTATCTCCTGCTGCCATTTTATTTCCTCATTTCTAGTTTTCTTCTCTGGGTGGTCTCTACTGGTGGAGTCCGTACGGATAAATTACTCGTCCATTCCGACAGCGCCGGCGAAAATCGCCGACCCTGTTGATGAATGTTTATTCTGGACGCATAACCTTTGTGCGCAAGACAGATTCGTTCAGGTTGAGCTGACGATCTAACTCTTTGATTGCCGCTGGCTCGCAGTGCATATCGACCACTGCGTAGATGCCTTCTGGCTTCTTATTGATTTCAAATGACATGCGGCGCTTGCCCCAAACATCGAGCTTGTCGACGCGGCCTCCGCTGTCTTTGATGATCTTGAGATATGTCTCAAGTGATGGTGTGACTGTACGTTCTTCGAGTTCTGGATCGAGAATGACCATTAATTCATAGTGACGCATGCGTTAACCCGACCTCCTCTGGACTAAGACGGCCACGGCATTTCCGTGACAGGAGGGTTAGTGCTTCTTTGTTTAGCCCCCGATGGGAGCCTCACGCTGAAGGGTTAAGGGTACGCGTTGCCGCTTTCAAAGAGAAATTCACGCAGGGATCTGTGGGCGAGCGGGCCCTGGGAACCGCCAGCCAGCCCGCGGCGGACGAAGATCGCGATCAAGTAGATAGTGGCGGCTATTCGCAGCAAGGTAATTAGCGCGTACCCATAAAGCGGCAAGCCAAATTTTGCGCCAGTAACACCGGCAAGATGCTGCCAAATTGCGATGTGATAAATAACT
>CAJBYM010000133.1 GCA_903959815.1 Candidatus Omnitrophota bacterium | reverse complement strand
TAGGCATAGGATTAGGCGAACCGCACGAATTAGTCAACCAATATGTGCCGCTTTGTGGAATCTCTCCGGCATATTTACGAAAAGCATCTACCCAGGCCTGAAAGTAGGAATCAAAGAATGCAGCCGAACGACAAAGTCTGCTGATTGATTGTGCCGCCCAACAAAAATCTCGGTCGTCTTTTCTACGTCCTAATTTTACAATGCTCGGCGCTCCTCTATCAGTTGGCAAAAGCATACAAAGCCCAACATCATTGAGTGTCGGTATCGTTACTTCTTCATGCCCTTTAGTAGAACGTAGACCAGCGTCAGTCTCTTCAGTTAGCCGGTCTGCCTCAACGGCTAAAGGAAAAACAACTAAGGGCGACGCTTTAATTTCAGCTAATAAACAGGCATTCCTCTTCCTGTCGAGCAACAAGACATCTACCGGCTCTCGTCCAATAAAGATTTCTAGGTTTCGATTTTCAGAATGGTCGAAATACCATTTATAACAAAGGCACAAATATATCGAAGCAACAGAACCTATGTTTCCTGAACGAGGCTTGTTAGCTTTATGAAAATGAAATTCGTTTCTTAACGCGCACCTTGGGCAAGTATTGGTGTACGGATACAACAAAATCGGACTCTTTGGGCCACAATAAAGCCAACCTCGATTAGCCACATTACCGTAGTAATGCGCTGCAACAATTAAATCAAAGGCTGCAGCAAAGCATTTACCTAGTGGTATCTTATTCTCCGTCGCATACTTTTGCGCGGCAGACATAACCGAATCCACCAACTCCATTTGCCAAGCTTCAGCGGCAATCGCAGAAGCATCCGCAATAATCTTATCAATATTTAACGACTGTTCCAATTAGAAAACCTCCGATTTAATAAACATTTTAATCTAAATCGGTAAAATGGGCAGATTTTTTAGTCTAATATCATATCAATCCCTAGCAAAAGAAAGTTCATCGATGAAGAACTTCTGAAGTAACACAAAGACTAACTCCCAGCCTGCTCACTGCAACTCTTAAGTCCTCTCCACAAATATGCAAATACCTTTCAGTCGTTCGCAAATTGCGGTGCGACAAAAGTTCTTTTATCGTCAGAATATTTTCCCCCTGCTTCAAGAGCATCGTGGCGAAGGTATGCCGGAGCGTATGCGGCGACAACCTGTCCTTCTCAATCTGCGCCTGCTGAAGATACTTCCGCACCAAGTGCCAGACCGAAGCATTGTCAATCCGCTGGTTTCGCTTGCTCAGGAACAATGGGTCCTGCCCTGTTGCTTCCTTGCGGGTATTCAAATACCGCCGCAGGCCCATCAGCACTTCTTCATTGGCAGGTAGAATACGTTCATTCCTTCCCTTCCTTGTGACCTTAACGGAGGCGTCCTCAAAATTGATGTCTCCAATATTCAGGCCAACGAGCTCGCTCAAGCGAAGCCCCATGCCAAGAAGCATGGTCACAATGGCCGTATCCCTGCTCCTGAAGAACCTTGTGGCAGTCCTCTGAACCGTCCTAAGCAACCGCTTGTATTCCTGCTCCGTCAAATATGATGGCTCCTTCTGCGTGACTCTCGGCATCCGCACCTGAACCGCAGGGTCAACCTTAACCCGCCCATCCGCCATCAGATATTTGAAGAACGACTTCAAAGTCGCCAGCTTCCTGCCCCGACTGACCGCTGCGTTGCCCTTATCTGCCAAAGATTGAAGGTATAACCGGATGAAATACTGGTCCACAGAGCCAACATCGCCCTCATCACCCAGTTCCTTGACCACAAACTCGCTAAATTTGCCCAAATCGTGGCTGTATGCCTCGACCGTCTTGGGTGACAGCCCCCGCTCCGTGCCAATGTAGCCCAAAAATCCGCTGATTTCCGTTTTCATAGCTCTGCCCGCCTTTCGTCATCTAATGATTGCCATGTTATCCGACGGAAAGCAAGTTTTTAGCGATTAAAGTGGTAATTTAATCACAAACGCCAGACACCTTTGCGCATTTTAAGGCAATGACGAAAAGGCATCGTCTATCCGACGGCGTGTTATAGGGTTACGGCATCGATTTTCTTGATTCTGGGCTACTTATGGCGGGATTCTTGTATGTTTAATTATAAATAATAATGGTCTACGCACTGCTGTCTAATGACATCATTAATGACCCAATATTGTTGTCCAAATATAGTCTTGAACTTTTCCGTAATTGCCCCCTAAACAAGCTCTGTGTTTCTTGAATCTCTTTTTATCAACCGCCATTGCCATATAATAAATTCTCTTTGCTTCATTAAAGAATGCTTTTCGGGTGTCATCATCCATTATTAAAACTGAAACGTTTCCTTTATAAAACGGAGGGGCATAAGATTGCTTTAACTTTTCAAATGTATGATTCAAACTATACCGCAGAGAAATATGCGTCTTTTCTACTGCTCCCCACACAGATAAGAACTTCGGTGAAATAATCTTGCGTCTTCTGTTCAGCCTTAAATTACATTCATTATGCAATTTTGATAAATTATGAGAACAGGCAACCGCAGTCTTATACGCACCAGCAGCTTTCTCACTGCTTTTAGATGAAGAAATAATTAAAGACTTCAAAATGCATTCCACAGAACTCCTGAGCATGATGAATTTCTTGGCTTCATAAGACTCAGACCCGAAGTTTGAATTCTGCTCCAAGCTTTCATATAATAACAACCACTCTAATGCATCCGTTAGAAACAAGCCTGATAAATGTGCCTTTACGTGAATTTCAATAAAGAAATTCCCAAATGCTTTCTTCAGTTTTTGACCTTTGGCGGTCCCTACTACTCCGGCTTGATTTTCGACACTTTTAATATTCATCGCCAACTCCTTCCCGACGACATACACCCTTGCTTACACCGATATCTTACTAATAACATACAACATATCGAGAACATCATGAACTATTTATTTTATGCTAACATTGAGACATTATAATGTAAATGTAGACTGACGTAAAAAGGGCGGGCTAAAATCGCCCGCCGCACTCCACCTTTAACATTCTCCGGTCATTAAGCCACCTTAGCGCCCATATCAGTTTAGCCACCAGTCGGGCTTTCCTTTCCTACCCATCCTGCGCCTGACATTCTTTTGAGCAACAACCCCACCTCCACTCACTTCATATGACTCAAGATTCTTAAAGGTCATGCCCTTCTTGACCATTGGCTCAAGTATCCGCTCCCGCATATCTTGCGTATGGTCATAGCAAAGCCCTTTGACCGTATTATCGTAAACAGAAATCACGCCCTTCCTGCACTTGCCCTGCGTATTATGCGTACAAGTGAAAGAACGACAGCGAACCACCACACTGTTCCGTGCATTGATAACTGAATAAATCACAACCCAAACGAGAATACAAAAGACAATAGACTCCATTACCACCTCCGCTGATGTGTACCAATCATTGCCATGGAATCAGCAGGAAAGCAAGTCGATGGGCCATCACCATATTAATTTTTCCCTGAATAACGACCATAGACTAATTTTGTTCCGTCAGCAGTCTGAACAGAAGCCTCTTTAATTTTATCTTGCTCAGTCTGGGTAAACCGTTGAGCCCCACCAGCTACCCCAAATGAAGGGAAAGATTTATTCTGAAGAACAGAATGTACTGCTCCTGCTACCGCATCAGTCACGTCCTTGCTGCCATGATTCACCGGAGGGTGGTCAACTTTGTTTCCAGCCTTGAGTTCCAATCGTTCAAGCTCACTAAAGAATAGCGGGTAATCATACAAAATTATTTTACCCGAGTATAACCCCTCTTTCAGGGTCTCATAACATTCCATATTTCTATCAACCGACAAAAGCTCCGTCTTAATCCCCTTTTTATTCAGTCTTTGAATTGAGCCCTGGCTTTGATAAGAATCATAAGTGCATAAAGAGATATTAAAGCCACGCTCACGCAAAGATAAAACCATATTCTCAATCCCGTCATAATCAATTTCTCCTCCCTTAGGCGGGTTGACGCCAACCATCATGTCTATCGCAGTATTATCCCCTTCCCGGTGAGCCAGACACATACCAGTCCGGCAAGTATTAAAAGATAAATCAATGTGCATACAATAAACGTAATTTGGATTCCCCTTAAACCAAGGAAGGTATCTGTTGAACTCATCAAGGGGGTGTTTCCGGTTCGTGTCAATTTGCTTCCTAACCAAATCCATCTGCTTGATGTAAGGCTCAACGACCAGCGAAGCAATCGCCATAAAGTCTCTCTTGAAAACCTCGGGATTGCGTTCAGCATCGACTTTGTACTCAGCGGGAATCTTATGCCCTTGAAAATCAACCCATTTTCCAGAGAACTTCTCCAGAGGCTTAGCCTCCCAGAACATCTTGCGCCGAGAGAATATTTTCGGATTTGTTTTAGCCTCCTCCGTCTTTCGCTCAACAAAATCATCCTTATAGCGTGGCGACGAAATCATGACCACCATCCCCGCTTCGCCAAACCTATTTTTCACACGACTGTGTAAAGCATTGAACATCTCCTCAGCCACATCATGGCCGGGCGTATCATTGTAAAAACTAGCCTCGTCCATAACTGCCCCAAGAACATTGAAGCCTAGCGGGAATGTCTCCTTTGAATTACCTGGGAATATCACAATTCCTTTTGCAAAACGAAGTTCCGAATTTATATTTGGGTCTGACGGATAATTGTTCCGGAACCACGGGCTGTTATCAATCCGAGCTTTGATTTCAACAAAAACGACTTTCTTTGACTGCTCTGCCCGAACACTCATGTTGATAAAGTAAATGCGGCTGCCTGACGCAAACTGAAAATGCGCCTGAGGACTTTTAAGACACAAAACCCGATAGACCATATAAGTAATAATTATCGATGACTTAAAACTTTTTCCCGCACCGATAGCCTCACAAAATACAGCCTCGTCATAATCCCCGCTGAATAATGCCTCAAGGTCATCAATAATGCTCGGCCAACACTCTTTTCCACAATTCAGATAATCAGGACTAGTGATAAAAGTCCTGATATCGACAACCCTGTGTTCATATTCCGGGTTCTCAAGCAGCCAGGCCAAATCACTCACCTGTTGCTTCGAGATACCACCAGTCTCAACGAGCCTCTGTAATTCTTTTAATCTTCCAGACACATTCTCCATAGTGAGATTCTCCTAATACCGGCCCGAATCATTCCTTCGACTCCAACACGTGAAGCAATTCTTCCACAACTTCCAATATGTTCTTAACCACTACCGCCTTATCTTGTTCCAGCTCCGCTAAAGCACGGTAATAAACTATAGACTCCTGAATCTCTCCGCATTTCTTGCATCGAACGCTGTCAGGCCATTGCGCTTCAATCGACGCACTTAGCGTTTTCGCTTTTTTGTATAATCTGGCGTAATCTTCCAGCCAATTCCAATCTGTCTTCCTCATTTAATACCTCCATGGCCGCATCCCTTGCACCTGCAAGTTGATTGACCTGTGTTGTGTTGATGGTTATAAAACTCCTGTCTGGAATTACGGCCTCCAACTTCCAAAGCAACTCCTCGTTTTCCTTAATGACCCTGTTGACACCGATAACAGCGTTCCAGTTAACCGGGGTTGCCTCTTTAATACGGACAAGGTCATTTTTCAACTCTCTTACCCGGCTCTCCAATGCTTCCTTTGCAGCCTCCGCCAGAATCCCTGATTTGAATTGGATTCTATTCTCGGCTGCCCATTGGATGGCATTAACAATCGTATCGTGGCTGCACTGGAGGAGTTTTGCCAACTGCTCAATGCTTAAATGACCAACCGAATAGTTAATCCAAATCTTTAAGTAAAGCTCCTTGGTTTCTTGTTTTATAGGTTCATACCCCATAGGTCAAAACTCCGAAATTATGCATTATTGTCAGCACTCACTACAGCCTCGTTTTGAGCTTTAACCCCTTGTCGTTCAATGTATTCTGCACAAACAAGGGTCATGGCCATGGCCTTACGGTTTTTCGTCAACTCTGGCAACTCCTTTCCGGCTATTCGTAGAGCCTCTTCCATGGTGTCCATTTGGTCTTTGTACAAGACAAACGAAACAACCGTTGGCAATTCCCCTGCCTCTTCCTGCGCCTTTACCTCTACTCCCTGACCAAAGCCTTCGGGAAGTTTTAGCAGGTCCAATGAGTCAAGCAGCTGGGGTTCTTCATACGGAAGGCGTCTGGCAAGGTCTGCCAGTGGGATTTCCTTGTTCAGGTCATGGATAAGGGATGCCAACCGAATCGGGACTGCTTGACCACGCATATAGTTCAACTGGATGGTCTTTATCTTGGCCTCAGCATCATCGTAATCCTTGATGATGCAGGGGACCTCCTCCATCCCCAGTTCCTTGCAAATCCGCCACCTATGCTCGCCATCCACGATGACATAGCCATCACCCTGCCTACGCACGATTATTGCCTCCACAAGCCCTTTCTGTGCGATGTCAGCCCCAATCTTGGCCATGATATCCACCGGTACCACATTGGGGTTGTACTCATTCGGAACGATTGATTCCGTCTTTATAAGCGTTATTTCCATGCCAACACCAAGAACTCTCTGCTCTGCTGTTTATGTTTGTCAGAAGCCATCGCCTCGCAGTGCCGGTAAGCGAACTCCTGTGCTTCACATTGCCGATACTTCCTGACCATCTCGACCAACTTGTTCAGCTCATTCTTCCCGCCAGCGTTGCCGAAACTAATAACCCATAACGGGAACCTCTCCGACCTTGCAAATATCTCATCCAGAGCATCCATGCCATTATCAGCAGAGAACCGACTCTTGACCTTGGCATCCCCCAGAATCCTGTCCAAGACCGCATACTCATTCTCATACGCCAGCGTCCCGGAATATGGTGGGTCCAAATACAGCACATCACCATCAACCTGTTCTATAAAATCAAGGACATCGCCCTGATAAATCTTGTTCTGAAGCCCGTTAGAAAAGACCCCGGCATTAACCAAGGGCATCTGTCGCTTGAGGATTTCCAAAGGACTTTTCAGGTTGTCCTTGATGTGTTTAGTATAGGTAGATTTGATTTCATCGAACCGCCCTTCAGCCATGGGACGGTTAAAGGCGTTGGGGCTAGAAAACTTCGAGTAAGGCCGAAGGCTCAAGATATGCTTCACCAAAAGATATTTATCAATATCCCGCTTGGCATTCGCAAAGGCGTTATCAAGAAACTGCGCATGAAGTTTCATAAAAACATCAGGCACAAATTCCTGTTCAATAATATGAAGATTAGCTGGGTTGGGAACAAACAGCCGGTGTAGGTCAACTTCACCCAAGCGAACATGATTATTCTCAATCAGGGCACGGCCTGCAATGACACTCCTTAGAGCAACATCATTGGCAGTGACCCTGAAGCCATAGGCCTTGGCCAGAAGCCCCATGGACCCGCTGCCCAGAAAGGCATCCACAAAGACAGCTCCCTGCCACATCTCCCTCGGCAGAAACTTGGCAATGTAATGGAAGATAACCGGACCCAGTTTTCGTTTGTTGCCAAAATACGGGAAAAGGGCATTAAAAATTTTCAACGCCATAACGTCCTCCAAAATAAGAAAGCCCCCCGGAAAGAATCCGAGAGGCTGACGTGAATTTGTTCCAAAGCTGGACCACTATTGGACCACTATTTTGGCTTTTAAACGTGGTTTTTTGACATTGTGCGACCTTGAGTGAACTGGAGGGATATTGTTTTGAAACAGGCAGCTTTTCCGACGGTAAAGCATAAAAAAGAAAACCATCCGTCGATAAAACGGATGGTCGGTGAAAATAAAAGTGGAGGTGCCGGGAATCGAACCCGGGTCCTTACATGTCAAAGATCGAGCATCTACACGCGTAGTCCGTCTTTAGTTGTCGTTATGCGCATTTCAGCGGACAAACCCGCGCAAAACCAGCCCTCTAAGTTCTTATCCTGAAAACGAGAGCACGTTCAGGACCAGCTTGCTTGGATCCAATGACGAAAAAGCAAGCTCTCCCCGTCACAGGGCTAAGCCTAATATTAGGCTTAGACTGGAACTGCTACGCCACCGACTGGAGCTTCGCTTGTCGCGAAAGCCAGCTGAGCGTCGCTAAACATTAACGTTTTTTCGTTAGCGTTTATTGTGTGATGGATTTTTACGAGGCCAACCATCATCCCCGGCGTGCCGCCTGACCCCGGCTCATATAAGTCGAAGCCAATCACCCCCAAACTCTCAAAGAACAAAAAGACGTCCTAAGTATAGAACGTCCGTCGAAAATTTACACGAGATTTTTTAACGGGTTCGGCGCGTCGCCCGGGCCAATTGACGATCCGAGTCGCGGCGCTTGATATCTTCACGCTTATCGTACTGCTTCTTGCCTGAAGCCAGCGCGATCTCGATCTTCACAAGCCCGCGGGCATTGATATAAATCCTTGTCGGAACACATGTCAGACCTTTTTGCGTTATCGTCCCGAACATGCGCTTGATCTCTTTTCTATTCATCAAAAGCTTTCGCTTGCGATCAGGCTCAGGGTTCAAATAACTGGCCTGGGCATACGGCGCGATATGCAAACTATAAAGCCACACCTCATTTTCGTCGATATGAACATATGAATCAGCAAAGTTGACATCCCCTGCGCGAATCGACTTGACTTCAGAACCTTGAAGCTCAATGCCGCACTCCCACTTGTCCGTCAGGAAAAAGTTATGGTAGGCTTTCTTATTTACAGCGATAGGGCCAGACATATTTTATTTCATCACCTTGGATTCAACAGCTTTAACAGCATCCGCACCCTGGCCCTTACCATCCCATGAACGAAAAGCATCATTATCCGGCAACATGATATGCCAGCCATTGGCTCTATCCAGGCTCACCTGCACACCTGCCGTTTCAAGAGCAAGCACATGCCCGCCCACATCTTTGGCCTGGTTTAGAAAATGAAAATGATACCCCGCAACATTAATACCTTGCGCGTATTCAGGAACACGAAAACCGACAACATCTCCCGTCAGATCACGATGCTCAAAAACAGGCTGTGTTTTGACCACCTCCGTTAAGAGAGGGTACGGCTTATTCTGACGCGGAACGCTCCTGACGGTCACAGCGCTGAACTTGCCGGTCACACGGATCGCATAAACATGGTTCTTGTCAGGAATACGCCTGTCGATCTCAGCCTTCAAAAGATCCATGGTCAACGGTTGATCAAGCTGAAAACAAATGTCCGGAGAAAACTTTTTGAGTGTCGCGAACGGCGTCGTATATGTCGTCAAAAGACGGATCCTGCCTTTGACATCCGCCTGATATGTTTGACCATCTACAACGATCATTTCGCCATCAAGCCCATCAAACGTGCCAATGCCAAGATCCCCCCATGACGCCACCTCTTTGGACGTGAACGTCCCGTCGTACTGCCCCGCCAAAAGAGCATTAAAGATAGCTCCCTGTGTCACGGCATCCGGCTTTATCCAGGATGAACATCCGCAAAACAACAGCGCTAAACCAACTAAAAGAAAAGGAGAAGAATGCCGCATCACGTTTTGAAGAACTCCAAAGCTTTCTCCATCTCTTGCACCTTGTGCTGAAGGTCCAAAAATTTCTTGCGTTTGGCATCCTCGACATTAAACTCACCGATCGCTTCCATATCCGCTTTCAAAGCCGCCAAAGCCTTCTTGGCATCGATGAGCTGGGCACGCACCACCGTGATCATATGATTAAAGTCCCCGGCCACCTCGACCAGTTGATCATCCTTGCGCAAACGCACATGATTCGAGAAATTCCCACCGGCAAGTTCCTTGAACGTCTGCTTAAACCTGAAGAGCGGGCCCGCGATCTTGTGCGAAACAATAAGGGTAACCGCAATAGCTCCCGCGCTGACAAATCCCATGACAATAAAAAGCGTCTGGATCATAAGCGGCAAAATGAAATCTGCCGTCGTCATGACCTTGACCCGGGCATCAATGAACGAAACCGTGGTCGCCTGCTGGGCCATCATATAAAGAACCAAAATCGCAAGCCCTGTCCCTGCGGCGACCAAAGCACAAAATTTCACAATAAATCTGGTTTGAAAATCCTTGTCGATATAAACATTCCTGCGGCGATACCCCTGTTTGGTCTGTTGATCCATCCCATCCCCCTTATTTAAGACTCTTCAAAAGATCCTCATCAACATGAACAGCCGCCGCCTTGCGTAACGACACCACCCAACCGTTCAAAAGCTGGGTCTCCAGCTGCTTCTCGGCTTGCCACTTGATCTGTGAAAAAACCTCATTGAGCGGTTTATCCGTAACACCTTCTTTGCGCATATTCTCATAAATGCGCCGCACATCCTCATCGCGCACTGTAAGACCCCGGCGCAATTCCATGGTTTTCTGCCCCATCGCAACCGTCAAAAGCGACTGCGCCCAAAAATTCTCAACCGACTTAAGAAAATCCGGGGTTTTATCAAGATTCCTTTTCTGAGCATCAAGAAGGATCAGTTTCTGATTGATCAGAATATCCAGATATTCCTTTTGCGCCTGAAGCACATCTTCACGGGCCGCGAACGCGGAAACTCCAAAACCTTCCTTAAATTCATGAGCCGAGATCTCATAGCCATTGACCTTGGCTAAAATGGGCGCTCCTTGTCGGCCTGCGTTAACACCATATTTAAAGAAAACAATAAAAGCTGTAAGAAGAAAGACAACAACAAGAATTACGATCATTTTTAATTTCATGATGACTCCTTTTTTCTTTTAATATTCTACTCCTATTTTCAATATGAGCAAACCCTCTTGAAAAGTTATTGTCTGATGAGCCCTGTCCTGCGCGGATATATTGACAGTGAAAATCAAAATGTTATACTATGCACACTTTTCACGTCATTCTCGCGGAAGTGGTGAAATTGGCATACACGTAGGTCTCAGAAGCCTATAGCGCAAGCTGTGAGGGTTCAAGTCCCTCCTTCCGCACTTTTTATTCCCCAACCAAAGGCCCAGATCCATGGAAAACTTGAAACCTCAAGGAAAAGCCTGGATCGCCAGTTATTTTCTTTTCTGTTTTGCTTCCATGATCATCTGGTCAGGGCATCTGTTCATC
>CAJBYM010000132.1 GCA_903959815.1 Candidatus Omnitrophota bacterium | reverse complement strand
TATCTTGGTCGCCAAAAATGAATTGGATGCGTGCTTGATCATCTCCGCCGTAGCCACATTCGTCACAACGATCTTGGCCTGAAATGGCTTGTAGACCTCGCGCAAAAGACGTTCGGCACGAGCCGATTCAACGCCGATCACGATCCGGTCAGGATTCATGAAATCTTCGATCGCAGAACCTTCACGCAAAAACTCAGGATTTGAGGCCACATCAAATTCAAACACGGGCTTAGGACCCTTACGGTATTTCGCCGGAAGATTAAGCTTAACCGTCCGCTCGATGCGGCTGCCCGTCTGGGCCGGGACCGTTGATTTCTCAACCAGCAATTTGTACGAATCCATGTGCCGGGCGATCTCGCAGGCCACATTTTCAATGTAAGTCAGATCCGCATCACCATTCTTCTTCGACGGCGTACCCACCGCAATAAAAATAACTTCCGCTTTCTTCGCAGCATCCGCAACAGAGGTGGAAAACGTCAGGCGCTTCGCCTTCAAATATTTACGCATCAACGGCTCAAGGCCAGGTTCATAGATAGGAACTTTGCCAGCCCTGAGTTTCTTGATCTTTTCGGGATTATTATCAACACAAACGACATGATGTCCGATATGCGCCAGGCAAACACCCGTGACAAGACCGACATATCCTGAACCGATGATCGCAATATTCATAATGTGATCCGCTCTATTAAGGATTCGATTGTACGCCCGAAGCAATGCGGCTAAATGCCGTATTCCCGCCTGTTGATACCGACGGGAATGCCTTGATGCGGAAAATGATCCACACCTCATTGCCGCCCCCCTTGGTCCCATCGACCTGATCATACGGCCTCTTTTGGCCAACCGAGAATTCCACTTCCCAGGAATGAAGATCCCGGACAAATGCATAACGCTGTTCCTGCCACGCGCCGGTATCCACATTCCAGCGCTGATAAATCGCAGTCCGCCATTTAGGATTAAATTTATACTCCCATGCCGCGGTCACGATATCATCGTCGTCGTGTGTATAACGCCGGCTGATATCAAACGCCCAATTCTTATGGCTGTTAAGATACATATCAAAATTCGCGGTTTTAAGATGCTGCTGATCGTTGTCATACGTCATATCCGAATAGAACGAAACAAATTCATTGGGGATCAATTCCGTATCCAGCGTCACATCACCAAAACTGCCGCTTGAAGATGCCATGGCAGCCTGATGATTCGTAATAACCGCCATCTGATTGTCCTTAAGACGGAAATCCGTGGTCAACAAAGCCCTGAGCACATCAACGCTGGCCCCCCCGCGCTTGGTTTGCAACTTATTCTCCAACCCCAGGCTGAACTTATCCACCTGATACCGGGAATCCATGCTGTCATACTGAAAAAGCTTATCCGACGTCAACGTCGGCTTGTGCTGAAAGAAATAACCCACCGTCGGCGTGATCACATGGCGTAAGCGATTGATCTCGATGCCGTATTTCTTATAGGTCACGTCATAGATCTTGTAAAACTTTGTACTGACATCCGCGCCTGTCTTAAAGATACGGCGCACACTGTCATCATCCCCGCGGTAGAGGGTACGGGAATAATACGTTTCCTGTGTGCCGACATACGGGCGCAGTTCCAAGAACGACACCTTAAACGGCCTGGAAAGTTCATTGTCCGTATCCAGACGAATGGTCCTGTTCTGGTTATCTGACGGGCTAGCATCCTTATGCACCAGGCTGGAAGCCGTATTCACACTCTTGAAATAAAGCCCCGTATCACCCAGCTCTTGATTCGATAAGGCAAAGGAAATTTCCGGTAAACGCTCAACCACATCAGGTTCAAAACGGTTGACGCGCTTGTCGACACGCAAGGTCGTCGTGGTCTTGGGCGTCGTGTGGGTCAGCATCGCATAGGTCGGCGGCGCTTCATCCGTGCGGTATTCTCTCGGAAAATATCTCTGCAAAAACGTGCTGTCCGTCTGTTTATAATATTGACCGATAAAAATGGTCGCAGGATCAATCTCCCACAGATGCCGGGCTTCGACACGGTAACGCTGATGCTCAACCACCGGCGTCTGGCTCTTATCCCAGGCTCTGCGGGCATCGGTCGTTCTTTCATTCATGTAATATGTACGGACAAGACCCTTACCCAACGGTTCTGCGTTATATTTGGCATCAACACCCCAGCCCAAACCTTTAAGTTCACGCACATCCAAATGATACGCGAGTTCAATGCGATCATTAAGGCTCGTGCGATACGTCGTCAAAAGGAATGCGCCGAAGTCCCTTTTATAACCAGGGACAATACTGATATGCGGACGGTTACCGCTAAGGTCCTGCGTATATTTCGGGAAATACATCACCGGCACAGTTCCAAAATACATAGCCGTACTGCGCGCAACAGCCTTATCTCCAGGGAAGATCTCAATGGTCCTGGCCTTCATGCGGTATTCGGGATCATCATAATCACTGGTCGTTACATACCCATCGTTGATAACATAATAATTCTCACGCACCTTCACGATCGAACGGGCGCGGCCATAGATCGGATCAGCCATCAACCGGGCATTGGTAAACTCACCTTTTTTCGTCTCAAAATTATAAAATGCCTTTTCGGCCCAGATCTTGCCCTTGTCCGAATCAAGTACGACATTACCCTCGGCATGTCCTTCTTTCTTATCACGGTAAAATTCAAGCCTGTCACAAAAAAGGACCGCATTGTTCTGCTTCAAATAGACATTACCTGTGGCCACAAACTTGCCTTCTTCGGCTTTATACTCGATCGAATCGCCATTAAGCTCAACAGGCTCGGCCTTGCTGCCCTTCATGTCCTCGGCCCAAACACGCCCGGGAAAGAACGCAGCCGCACAAAAAACAAGAGTAAAAAGATAGTTAGTTTTTTTCATGGCAGATCAGCACCTTGGCTCCAATAATGCCGGCATCGTCATCGAGCAGCGCCTTGATGATACGGACCATCTCTGCCTGTGTTCGCATGGCGCGCCGGCGAAGCGTCCGGGCGATAGCAGGCTCAAGGAATGCAAAACTCCGCGACACCCCGCCACCGATCACAATGGCCTGGGGATTAAGAAGATTGACCGGGCCGATGAGGCCGTTACCGACCTGCTCCCCGACCATATCCCAAAACTTGAGGGCTTTCTTTTTTCCTTCGACAGCTTTTTGATAAACATCTTCAAGGCTAATATCCCGCGCCTTAAAAAGCTTGGCCGCAGAACGCTGCAATTCTTTATTACCAACATAGCGCTCAAAACAACCCCATCCGCCGCACCCGCATTCCGGGCCTTTTTCATTGAGCGGCGCATGCCCTATCTCACCGGCTGCAAAACCCGGACCGCGATAAATATTTCCATTAAGGATCAGTCCGGCCCCGACGCCTGTGCCCAATGTCATAAAAAGCACATCCGTCAAGCCCTTGCCCGCACCGTATTTCCACTCTCCAAGCGTGATCATGTTGACATCATTCTCCAGCTGAACACGTAGCCCCAGCTTCTTTTCCATGGCCTTTTTCAAAGGAACATCTTTCCATCCCGGAATATTAGGAAGAACCCGGACAATACCGCTTTTAACATCGATCAAACCCGGAAGGCCGACACCAACCCCCATAACAGATGCTTTCATGACACGCTCTTTGCGTAACAATGCCCCCACCGCTTCGCAAAGCGCCGCGGTCAGTTTTTCAGGGGTTGCGGAGAAATTCCGGGTGGAAAAAGAAAGGCGGGAAACAACTTCTCCCCGGGGATCGATCAGGCCGAGTTTGACATTTGTACCGCCAACATCAATGCCGATAATATATTTTTTCATAAATTTATAAAGAATTGTGATTAAGAATAATTTGAGGATTCATTCTACACAAAAAGGAAATTTAATTCAATGGAAGAGTTTGCAAGCTTGTGGACAGGTAACGATCGGAAAGGCTTGAAAGATATGCACTTTTAGGTCAGCGCATTTTGCCTTGCTCCTAGCGAACCCCGTAAGGATGGCTCGCAGCACAATGGGCCAGGGCCAGAAGAAGGTCTCCCCCTAAGCGTTCACGCGTTTCCTGCAAATAAGCATTATCCCGCGGTTCAGATGTAGCAGCCCAATAAAGAAAAGGATCCGGCACAAGGCGGACCACGCCCACGCTTGAGGGCATCATCATCAGAGCTTCCGAATATTGACCTTTGACGGTCTGAACTGAGCGTAAAAGAGCTGCGACTTCTTCCGATAAGCATAATTCTCTTTTTAACTGCTCAATGACCGAAGCCTCCTGCTTAAGAAAGATCTTATTGGCCGTATTCGCGAGGATCGCAAGCCCGCTCTTGTGTTGTAAAAGGTCGGAAACCTCCTGTGTGATGGCCAGCACAGAACAACGGTATTTACGGAACGTTTTAAAGGCATTGGCAATAAAATCCGCTGTATTGGCCATCTTTAAAAGCTGCCAGGCCTCATCAATCAACAAAAACTTGCGCTGTGCGTGCAGTTTCTCGGAAGAAACGAAC
>CAJBYM010000131.1 GCA_903959815.1 Candidatus Omnitrophota bacterium | reverse complement strand
GTCCAAGTCACTGGGCAATGCCATTGATCCGTTGGATGTGATCAAAGAATACGGGGCTGATGCTTTACGTTTCAGCATGATCCTTAATTCCGGGCAAGACATTTATATTTCCAAGGAAAAGTTTGAGATTGGCCGTAATTTCTCTAACAAGTTGTGGAACGCGTCACGCTTTGTGATGATGAATCTTAAACCTGAGGCCAGGGTTAAAAGTTTTGATGATATTGATCAGACCACACTGGATCCTGCTTCGAAGTGGATCATTTCGCGTTATCAGGGGGCGCTTAAGGATGTGACCGAGGCGATCGAGCAATTTCGTTACTCTGAAGCAGAGAATACGCTCTATGAGTTTTTCTGGGCGACGTATTGCGACTGGTATCTGGAGATGATCAAGGGGCGACTGGACGATGTTAACACGCAGAAAGCAGCGTATCTTGTTCTTAAGAGTACATTGAAGCTTCTGCATCCTTTCATTCCTTTTGTGACCGAAGAACTTTATTCGTCTTTGGATGGAAAAGAAACATTATTGACGCTCGAGTCCTGGCCCGCGTTCGAAGAAAAGTATATCGATAGGGAGGCTGAAGTTAATGTGGGCCTATTGGTGGGGCTTGTGACGTCGATCCGTAATGTGCGTGCGCAGTGGAATATTAAGCCCAATGATCCGATCGAGTGTGTTCTTGTTGCACCCCAGACATCGTTGGCCCGCGTTAAGACGCATGAAGCGGTTTTACAGCGATTGCTTAAGATCTCTCGTGTGCGTTACGAGGATGCGGTGGAAGATCTAAAGAATTCAGCCACGGGGGTCACGGGGGATGTGAAGTTCTTTATTCCTTTAGGTGATCTTATTGATGTGGTTAAAGAAAAGAATCGCATCGCCGCAGAAGTGGCTCAAATGGAAAAATCAGCGGCTGCGATCGAAGGCCGGCTTGCTAATGAAGGCTTTGTGCAAAAAGCTCCGCCGGACGTCATTGAGAAAGAACGTCAGCGCATGGGGGAACAAAAGGCCAGGGCTGCAGAACTTAAGAAGGCGTTGCAATGTTTAATTTAGAAAGGCGTACTATGAAAAAGATATTAGGAGCTGTTCTTTGTGTGACCGGTCTTTTTGCGAGCACGTATGTCATGGGTCAGGTTTATGACGGGCAGCATGATGCTGTTACGAATCCTATGGACCGTGTGGTCGTGCAGCATGCTGCGGCTTATGCAAATACCGGCATTGCCGGGGATGATCAAGATCTTATAGCGCAGGAAGAGCGTTATACGAATATGATCGAACCTATGGATGATGCCAATGACCGTCATTTTAAGACGGTTGTTAATTATGAGACTGTTGAAGAAAGTTCACCTTTGAAGTGAGATCGATACGGCTTCAATGAATCCTTTCCATGTTCGCAAGATCGCGCAGGAGCTCGGCCTTACACTATCTCAGGTCGAGGCTGTGGCCGGGCTTCTTAAAGATGGTTCCACAATTCCCTTTATTGCGCGTTACCGTAAAGAAGCGACGGGCATGCTTGATGAGGTTGTGGTCACATCTATCCGGGACCGTGCCAAGCAACTTGATGAGCTAGATAAGCGCCGTGCTGTTGTTCTTGAATCGATTGAGAAACAGGGCAAGCTTACGCCTGAGCTTAAAGAGCGCATTGAAAAAGCTGTGGCCATCACAGAGATCGAAGATCTTTACCTTCCCTATAAGCCCAAACGCCGCACCAGGGGCATGATCGCCAAAGAAAAAGGACTAGAACCGCTCGCTGTTGAGATCTTTAAGCAGGATCTTGCGTTTGATCCTTTTAAAGAAGCCGTGAAGTATATTGACCTAGAAAAAGAGCTTGGTACGGCTGAACTTGTTTTGGCGGGTTGCCGGGATATTATCGCGGAAGGTGTTAATGAGAGCGCTGATGCGCGCGCTGAAGTCCGGGATCTTTTTCTTAAGAAGGGCGTTTTTCAATCCAAGGTCATTAAAGGTAAGGAAGCAGAAGGCGAGAAATTTAAAGATTATTTTGCATGGGAAGAGCCTGTGGCCGCAGCGCCATCGCATCGTGTGCTTGCCGCTCGTCGCGGTGAAAAAGAAACTTTCTTGCTTTTGCGGATCTGTGTCTCTGAGATCGAGGCTTTGAAATTGTTAAGACCCCGTTTTGTGAAAGCCAACCATTCGCCGTCTGCTGTCCAGGTCGAACTGGCCGTCGATGATGGGTATAAACGTTTAATGGCACCATCCATTGAGAATGAAGTGCGTTTGATCACCAAAGAAAAAGCGGATGAAGAGGCGATCAAAACATTTGCTAATAATCTTAAACAACTTTTAATGGCACCTCCTTTGGGGCCGCGCATGGTCATGGCTGTTGACCCAGGCATTCGTACGGGGTGTAAGGTCACATGTCTTGATCCGCAGGGCAAACTTTTAGAATATCAGACCATTTATCTTCAGCAGGGTGAAGCCCGGGAGCGGGAAGCGGCTGAAACGGTGAAATTTCTTTTTAAGAAACATAATATTGAGGTCGTTGCCATTGGTAATGGCACAGCTTCGCGTGAGACCGAGGCCTTTGTTCGTAAACTTGGGCTTAAAGATGTTAAGGTCATGATGGTCAATGAGAGCGGGGCTTCTTATTATTCAGCGTCGGAAGTGGCGCGTAAGGAATTTCCTGATCTGGATGTTTCGGTGCGTGGTGCGGTTTCGATCGGCCGTCGTTTGCAGGATCCTTTGGCTGAGCTTGTAAAGCTGGACCCGAAGAACATCGGGGTGGGACAGTATCAGCATGATGTGGATCAAACGAGGCTAAAAGATTCGCTGGATGATGTGACCATCAGTTGTGTGAATCAGGTCGGGGTTGATATCAATACAGCCAGCCGTGAGCTTTTGATGTACGTTTCAGGCGTTGGTCCTGGCTTGGCCTTGGCGATCGTTGAATACCGCAATCAAAAAGGTCCGTTTAAGACCCGTCATGATATGGGAAATGTCCCACGTTTTAGTGTGAAGACATTTGAGCAGGCGGCGGGTTTCTTGCGTGTTATTGGAGGCGAGAATGTGCTGGATGCGAGTGCTGTTCATCCGGAAAGTTATGGCGTGGTTGAGAAGATGGCAGGCGATCTTGGTTGTAATATCCGTGAACTTATGACGAATGAGAAGTTGCGCCAGCATATTGATCTGAAAAAGTATGTGACAGAAACCGTGGGGATGCCCACTTTACGTGATATTATAAATGAATTGGCCAGGCCGGGCAGGGATCCACGGGCCAAGTTTGAATTTGTACAGTTTAAAGATGGGATCAATACGATCGATGATCTTCAGATCGACATGATCCTGCCGGGGGTTGTGACCAATATCATTGATTTTGGTTGTTTTGTAGATCTGGGGGTTCACCAGGATGGGTTGGTTCATATCAGTGAGATGTCAGACAGGTTTGTTAAACATCCGTCTGATGTGGTTAAGCTTCATCAAAAGGTTACGGTCAGGGTTAAAGATATTGATTTGAAGCGCAAGCGTATCGCGTTATCAATGAAAACAAAATAATTCCTTGAAAAAACCGCATTGAATGGCGAGAATTAGTCCATTGGAGTAATGTGTTATGTCTTATTTGGTTCTCGCTCGAAAATATCGTCCCAAGACGTTTGATGAGGTGGTTGGCCAGGAACATGTGACCAATGCCTTAAAGAGCGCTATTGCGGCTAATAAAGCCGCGCATGCATTCCTTTTTAGCGGCCCACGTGGCGTCGGTAAGACAACGTGCGCGCGCATCCTTGCCCGAGAGATCAATAAAACCGCCCCCCAGAATTCCGCAGCTTTGGATTTTGGTGGAGAGAACATGGATGTCATTGAGATCGATGGCGCTTCCAATCGTGGTATTGATGAGGCTCGTGCTATCCGTGAAAGTGCCATGTTCATGGCCATGTCGGGCGGGTACAAGTTCTATATCATTGATGAAGTCCATATGTTGACCGAGCCGGCTTTCAACGCCTTGTTAAAGACGCTGGAAGAGCCGCCTGAACATGTGAAGTTCATTTTTGCGACCACTGATCCCGAGAAAGTCCCCACTACGATCCGTTCACGTTGTCAGCATTTTCATTTCAAGCGCTTATCTATGGAAGTGATCAAGGCTCAACTGAAATCCATTTGCCAGGCCGAAACGTTAAGCGTTGATGATGAGGCTCTTTTTGCCATTGCCAGAGCGGCTCAGGGGGGTATGCGTGATGCGCTAGGCATCCTTGATCAACTTGCGGCGGGTGGCGGCAAGGTCAGTGTGGCGGATGCCAATAGCCTATTGGGTTTGATCGACGTAAAATATATTTTTGACATTGCGGATGGTTTGATCCGTAAGGATGTGGCCACGGTCATGGTTTGTATTGAAACTGTGGTCAATAGCGGTAAGGATGACCGCAGATTATTGCGGGATATGGTCGATCACTTTCGTAATATTCTTATGATGAAGGTTGATGCTGAAAAACTCCAGGGGCTGGTGGATTATCCGGTGTTTTATCGCAAACAGCTTTTTGAACAAGCAGCCCAGTTGACCATTGAGAATATCCTCAAGGTCATGGACGTCCTTATTGCGGCCAAGGATACGGAGCGTCTTACAGATGCGCCGCGTTTGGCTCTTGAATTGGCTTTGGCAAAATCTATTGTGATCTTGTCTGGGCCTGCCATCGCAAAGGCAGACGCCTCTGGTTTAGCGTCGGCAAAGGTTCAGGCACAACCTCTTCCAAAGCCGATGGGTAGTGTAAGTAAGCCTGCTGTGGTGCCTGTTAAAGGCAGGGTTTCGGCGCCTTTGGCGTCTCTTGCCTCACCTGTGGCGACAGCTACGCTGCCGGCCGCGTTTTCTCTTGAAGAAATTAAAACCCGTTGGGATGAGATGACCGCCGCAGTTCAGGAAAAGAAAACTTATTTGGGATCCTGTTTATTAGAAGGGATGCCTGTCTTAGTTTCCGGGCAGACGTTGACCATTGCGTTTCCTCCGGCATGTGAGTATCAAAAAGAGTGCCTTGAAGAGCTGGAATCCATGAAACTTGTGGCCGGGGCATTTTCTGATCTTTTAGGTCAAGAGGTAAAGGTTGCGTTCACGGTTTCAGATGGCAAGATCTCCCGTGATCATTCACAGGCGCTCCAAAGTGCTTTGGATTCATTCCAGGGTGAGGTTATTAACGAATGGCACAATGAATGAGCTATCCGCGCGTTATTGAAAATCTCATTGAACAACTGACCCGGTTGCCAGGTGTTGGCAGGCGCAGCGCGGAGCGCATGGTTTTTCATCTTTTAAATGCACCAGCCGAAGAGTCTGAGCGTTTCTCGAGTGCTCTTTTGGATCTTAAGGCCAAGCTTCGCTTTTGCCGGATCTGTAATAATTTCACAGAAGGCGAGGTTTGCCCCATTTGTGTGGATTCAACGCGCGACACCACCGTGATCTGTGTTGTTGAAACCCCGAAAGATGCGATCTCGATCGAGAAGACCGGGAGTTTTAAAGGACAGTATTTTGTTCTTTTGGGTGCGATATCTCCATCGGAAGGGCGCGGCCCTGATGATGTGGATCTGAATAAGCTTTTTCGTCGCTTGGAAGATCCTTCACAGGGTGTTCGTGAGGTTGTGATCGCCACAGACGCGGATATGGAAGGGGAGCTTACGGCCTTGCATTTGATCAAAGTTCTGCAGCCGTATGGGGTCAAGGTTTCACGCATTGGCATTGGCTTACCTTCGGGTGGATCGGTGGAGTTCGCTGACATGTCAACGTTAACCATGTCGATGAATGCCCGCCGTGAAGTCGTGGATACCCGGGTTAAGTCTGAATTAAGATCGCCCGCCTCAATGGTTGATCTTTAACGATCAAAAGGTTTGTTGTGAGGAAAGAAAAACGAACTTATAAAGATCGCAGGGAATATCTTATTAAGGCCGTTTACGCTAGGCGCAAGAAAGTTCGCGAAATGGCGGTCGAGAATAAGGGCGGAAAATGTGAGAAGTGTGGTTACGATCGTTGTATTGATGCACTGGAGTTCCATCACCTAGATCCTACACAAAAAGATTTTAATATTTCTAGTAAAGGATATACCCGGAGTTGGGAGCGTGTTAAAGTCGAGTTGAATAAATGTATGATCCTGTGTGCTAATTGTCATCGGGAATTCCACTCAAGACAGGGCCTTTGAAAGCTTTTTTCTCTTTGTTGACAAGTTTCGGAATATCGGTATAATTCATCAGCATTTTGATTTTTTCTTTCCTGGTTTTGGAAAGTTCGTTCTTTTAAATTTCATTCCCCTGTAGCTCAGTTGGTAGAGCATGTGGCTGTTCACGAGCTTCGCCGAAGGCGAAGCGAGTGTCCTTAAGATGTTCCGATGTAGTTGGAGATTTTATTTCTTAAGGGCGCTTTAGTTAGCAGCCTCCGGTAGAAATGCCGGAGTGACAAACGGGCTAAGTCAGGAAAAGCCAGACGCAGGTTTGGTCAATCCTGAGCTAGCATCTGTTGTCGAAAGACAATAGAGGGCAAGTGCAGAGACTTTACACCCGTCGCCTAAAATCGTTTGTTGGATCATGGCGAAGAGAAAGTCCGACTCTCCAAGTAATTGGAGTCAGAAAGTAACCACAGTGTCCGAGGTTCGAGCCCTCGCGGGGGAGCCAATTAGAACGGGAAAGCCCTTTGGCCATCAGGTCGAAGGGCTTTCTCCATTTGGGGCATAGAGTTGCGTCATTGAGCACACAGTTCTGTAGCACATGACGCAGTAATTTACCCCGTTCCAGGGGTGTTTGCTGTAAGTACAGGCTTTGTAATTTGTTACAGAGTTCTAGAATACGAACGCCCTGTTGAAGGTAATTGTTATCTGCTTCTTCATGACGCGCGATCTTGTCCTTGATCTGGTTTAACTCCTGTTCACATTCTTCGCGCAGCCTGTTGTAGAAATCCTCCGTTATCTTGTCGTCCAGTTTATCTTTGTAGATCTGGTGGCCCCTGTGTTCGAGCCTTGTCCTTTGGGCCAGGAGCGCGCTGATGGACCTTTGATGGAATTCAAATTCATCCTTGTGGCTTGACAGCAGGGCTTCCTTGATCGGTTCCAGAAGATCAGCGTCGATGCGGATCTGGCTGATCATTTGCGCGAATTGAATATCCAATGCCTCCTCTTTGATCCAGGGGGTCGCGCATTTGCCGTGGTATTCGGTGCAGTGATAATAGATATACTTGCCCTTCTTGATCTCTGCGGTGATCGAGCAGCCGCATTTGCCGCAAAAGATAAGGCCCGAGTAGGCAAAATGTTTTTTGGCCTTTCTGGGCCGGTTCTTGTCTTCAAACCGTTTTTGAACGCCATCGAATAATTCTTTGGATATCAGCGGCGGGTGGACACCCTGGTAAACCTTTAGCTTCCACTGGAACAGGCCGCAATAGACACGATTGTGCAATATCTTGTGTAATGCCGCCTTGCCCACCAGACCGCCGCCCCTGTTCCGTAAACCCTGCTCAAAGGCCCATTTGACGAGCACCTCAATGGACCCTTCGCCCGCGGCATACTTCAGGAACACTTGCTTTAGAATGGGGGCTTTTAAATCATCAAGTTCCAGGGCCCTCATGGTCTTGCCCTGGGCCTTGGTTTCAACGTTCTTGTAGCCCAGGGGCGCGCCGGAAGGGTAGATCCCTTGTTCTGCCTTCTCAAGCATGCCCTTGCTTGTTTCCTCGGAAAGGTTGTCAATGTAGTTCTTGGCCATTAACACTTTTATGCCGTGGATGAATTTCTGATGGGATTTTGAGTCTTTACTCAAGACTTCGCCTTCTTTGACAAGATGAATTCCCAGATCAAGATCATCAATGGTCACATAATCCCTGAAGTTGCGGTAAAGCCGGTCGGTCTTCTCGCAGAGGATCGTCTTGATGTCCGGGTGTTTTCTTAAGAAATCAACCATCAGGTTGAAGTTTTCCCGTCCGGCCTGCTTCGCGGTCTCAATATCCTTGAATTCCCTGGCTATTTTAAGACCGTTCTTCAGGGCATAGTCATTCAGCAGTTTGAGCTGGGAGGGGATAGAGAAGCCTTCCTGCTCCTGTTCTTTGCTGCTGACGCGGGCGTAGAGAACGGATCTGATCATATGTATGTCCACACAACCTATAACGGTTTTGGGATGTGTCAGGAATTTCTTGTTGTATGTCCGGGTTTGCAACGCGTTGCAAATTTACGAGGCGGCGTGACCGAGCTGCCATTTTCTTTGTCTTTTCCGCTGTGAAAACCCCCATTCTTAAGCTTGTTTTTGCCGCGATAGGGGAAGTATTGATACAAGGGGCAGCTTTTCGTTCCCAGGCAGTCTTCCGGGCCATCTTGCAGGCCGCACATAAAACAGTGGGCCAGGATGACGTCCTTTCGCGATAATGTCTCGCCATTTAGAAACCGTCTGAATTGATAGAATCCTTTTATGATCATAAAATGGGTGCCTTTCTTGAGAATGACGCGTTTCGTTGCTTTTTTAACCTTCTTATTGACTCTTAATGTCGTTCTTATTGTTATTCTTAATAAATGGGTCAGTATTTACCCCTGAGCAGGGATCAGATCCTAATGCCTTTTCAGGCGTGTTTTGTCTGTCACTGTTCAAATTGGCTGCGGCTCTCCTCCTCTCTAAAACTTCTTGATATTTCAGAACGCGATAATCATTGGGGGAGCGTTGGGTTTCAGAACGGTTACCGTTGCGTCGGCATTCAATAAAATGGCTGGCTAACAGCATTTTCTTGGATGATTTGATCGTGCTTTTGCTGAGATTTGTGTCAGAAGCAAATTTATCTTCTGTGCGCCAGAACCAACCGTCCTGGCCGCCGTATCTGTTTTGATGTTTACAAAACATGTCATACAGGCATTTTGTTGCTGGTTTCAGTTTTTTGAAATGATCATCCTCAAAGATCGAATGACTCATTGGAAAATCGTTATGAAGCTTCTTCCTGCTCAAATTCGTGTCGCTCATGTGCTGCTCCTTTTGCTGTCTTCACTTTTTCTATCAAATTGACATAGGCTTCGGTTACCCTTCTTTCGATCAGGGTTGTTGCCTCTTTGTTTATGGGATGAAATGCATTGATCTTCGCGCCATTTGCCAGGATCTTGAGTGGGTAGACCAGCCGGTAGCCATTACCGTCCAGTCTCGAGTAAATGGCAACATCACCGACAAAGAAGGCGCTGTTAATGACGAACGAGCAGAATCCTAGTAACCCGTTGTGAGGTTTAATGGGTATTATCTGAATTTCGTTGATCACTGTTTCGTTCATCGTTTAACCTCGTTTTTTTTTGGTTGTCCCATTCCGTCAGAACGGAGAAGAATCCGCTGATATTGCGGGCAATATCGGCACATTCACACTCTGTGATCGGATGCTCGTATAGTTCCGACCATTTTTTGAGCTGGGAAGGCATGCCCATAATTTTATTTGCAACGCGTTGCAAACTCTTAAAGCCAAAAAATGAAAACCCCCGGTGGAAGCCTTTGCTTCTCACTAGGGGGAAGTTTATTACAAATTATGGGGTTAACGGAGGGGGTATTGGGTGGTTACCTTATTTTTTGGTAACCTCCGTCGATAAGGGCTTGGC
>CAJBYM010000130.1 GCA_903959815.1 Candidatus Omnitrophota bacterium | reverse complement strand
GAGTCAGAGCTGCAGGGTTTAATAGGAACAAGGAATCCGGTTCCTCCATCGACAACAACTTCTTTAATGCCGCCCACAGCACTTGCAACGACCGGCGTTTCACATGCCATGGCTTCCAGATTAATGATGCCAAAAGGTTCATAGACCGACGGGCAGCAAAACACGCTGGCATGTGAATATAAAGCGATCTTAGTGGGCGTATCGACCATTTCTTTGATCCAGACAATACCAGGATGGGTGCGCTGTAAAGCCGCAACCTGGCTTTCCATTTCTGCTGCGATCTCAGGCGTATCAGGAGAGCTGGCACATAGTACGACCTGAAAATCAGGATCCATGTGCTTGATCGCATTGACCAGGTGGATGATCCCTTTTTGTCGTGTGATACGGCCAAGAAAAAGGACATAAGGTTTGGCTGGATTAATTCCTTTGGCAGCGATCAAGGTCGGGTTAGAGACCCGATGATATTCATCGAGATCGATCCCATTATGAATGATATGGATTTTCTTGGGGTCAACATTGAAAAGCCGTGTGATGTCATCTTTGGTATCTTTAGAGACAGCTATAATGGCATCCGCCATTTCGATAGCGGTTTTTTCGACCCATACGCTAAAATCATAGCCGCCGGCGAGTTGTTCCCGCTTCCAGGGACGTAAGGGTTCAAGAGAATGGGTTGTGATGACCAGAGGGATTGAATAACTTTGCCGGGCAAGGATGCCCCCGAAATGAGTGTACCAGGTGTGGCAGTGGACAATATCCGCATCTGTCCCTGCTGCATTGAAATCGATGCAACGCTGCAACGCCCCGAATACAGAATGGAGTGACTTTAGCGCTGTATACGACATGTCTTTTAAGGGGAAGCCTGTGACAGAAAGATTGCCCTGGGAGATATCCTGATTGCCGAAAGAACGAACGTCAACTTGACAAAGCTTGGCCAGTTCACGGCTCAGATAATCCACATGAATGCCGGCACCGCCGTAAACAGCAGGAGGGTATTCGTTGGTCAACAGAAGTGCTTTCACGCATTCCTCGTCGATGAGTATATGTAATGAGCCAGCATTCGTAACAATCCTCAGAAATAATATTACTGGAAGGACAGGAATTAGCAACTAGTCATTTCAAAAATACACCGGCAGTGTTAAAATGCCTCATTATTATCATTCATGAGCTGAAAGGATCGTTTATGGCCACGAGCATAAAAGTCAAGCAAGCGCACCTTAATCCGCGGATCATTATAGAAAAAGTCACGCCAGAGATCGACGGAGGAAAGTTCCCTGTGAAACGCATTGTAGGAGAGAAGGTTGTTGTCCGTGCCAACGTATTTGCCGATGGCCATGATGAAGTAAAAGCTGACCTTTTGTACCGTCAGATCGATCAGGAGACTTGGCATGAAGTGCCCATGAAGGCACTGGGTAATGATGCCTGGGCGGCTTTTTTTACGATCGACAAGCAAATCAATTATGTTTACACGATCCGCGGCTATATTTGCGAGTTTTCCTGCTGGTGCCATGATTTAAGAAAGAGGGTTGACGCTGGTACAGATGTTACGGTCGAATTACAGATCGGTGCTGCTCTTGTTAAGGAAGCTGCTTCGCGGGCTAATGGGGTACATGCCGAAAAGCTTTCTGCCTGGGCTGCTGAACTGTCCAAGCCAAAAAATACATCTGTAGCGTTGAAACTTGCTTTTAGCGATGAGCTATATAAATGTGTGGATGAACACTTAGATCTTCAAAAGAGCGTTTTGCATCCTAAAGAACTTGTTGTGCACGTTGAACGTCTTAAAGCAGGTTTTAGCACTTGGTATGAATTCTTCCCGCGTTCTTGGGGAGTGAAGCCTGGAGAACACGGTACGTTTAAGGATTGTGCGCGTATTTTACCTGAGATCAGTCGGATGGGTTTTGATGTGATTTATTTGCCGCCGATTCATCCCATCGGAAAGTCATTCCGCAAAGGTAAGAATAATGCGACGACGTGTAGCCCCCATGATCCTGGTTCGCCGTGGGCTGTTGGTTCTAAAGAAGGCGGGCATAAGGCGGTGAATCCTCTTTTGGGCACGCTTGAGGATTTCTCGGTATTTGTTAAGAAAGCTAACGAACTTGGCCTCGAGGTTGCGTTGGACATTGCATTTCAATGTTCCCCTGATCATCCTTATCTGAAAGAACATCCAGCCTGGTTTAAATGGCGACCGGATGGTACGGTTCAATACGCGGAAAATCCTCCTAAAAAGTACGAAGATATTGTGCCGTTCAATTACGATACTGAAGACCGCAAGGCTCTCTGGGATGAATTAAAGAGTGTTTTTGATTTCTGGATCGCGCGAGGGGTTAAGATCTTCCGGGTTGATAATCCTCACACCAAGCCATTCTTATTCTGGGATTGGGCGATCACAGAGATCCAAAAGGATCATCCGGATGTGATCTTTTTAGCCGAAGCATTTACGCGTCCGAATATCATGTACCGTTTGGCCAAGGGCGGATTCACCCAATCGTATACATATTTCACCTGGCGCAATACCAAGAAAGAATTTCAAGAGTACTTAACAGAATTGACCCAGACTGAGGCTGCGGAATATTTTCGCCCCAACTTTTGGCCTAATACACCGGATATTCTTGCCGAGCATCTGCAACATGCGAACAGGCCTGTATTTGTTATGCGTGCTGTGTTAGGGGCCACGCTATCGTCGAATTTTGGCATCTACGGGCCTGCGTTTGAGCTGTGTGTCAATGATCCGATGCCTGGGAAAGAAGAATACAACGATTCCGAGAAGTATGAGATCAAAAAATGGCATTGGGATCAACATGGCCATATTAAAGACGTGCTCACAAAACTTAATAAGATCCGCAAAGAGAATCCGGCATTACAAATGACGCGCAATGTTCGCTTTCTTTCAATCAATAATGAGCATCTTCTAGCCTATTACAAAGCGACCGCGGATCATTCAAATATTATCATTGTTGTCGTTAATCTTGATCCGCGCCATACACATGGCGGTATGTTAGAAGTCCCGCTTGATCAATTGGGAATATCCAAAGACCGTCCTTATGCAGCACTGGACCTTTTAAGCGGGGAAAAATTCATTTGGAATGGCGCGAGCAACTTTGTTGAGTTGAATCCGGCCAAATCAGGCGTGCATGTCATCCGTGTTGCGCGGGAGCTGCACCGTGAACAGGATTTTGATTATTTCCTATAATAGAGTTAAAGATTGTACGAATAAGCCCCGCATTATAGCGGGGTTTGTTTTTTATGACGTGGACAGGGATTATGTTAAAACTTTCTGATAAACAAGGCGGGATCAAGCAGGTATTGGCTATAGCCATACCTATGGTTGTTTCGCAATCCTGCGATACGGCCATGATCTTCACGGGACGTTTCTTTTTGGCCAAGCTTCAACCTGAACTTATGAATGCAGCCATGGGCGGCGGACTAACTGTTTTTATGATGATGTCTTTTTTTATCGGTTTGACCGGTTATTCATCAGCGTTAGTAGCTCAATATTTAGGGGCAGGTAGAAAACAAGATTGCGCCAAAGTCATTGCACAAGCAGGGATCATTTCCTTTGTTGCCTATCTACCCATCCTACTTTGCGCGCCTTTGATATACCGTTTGTTTGAGTCTTTGGGCATCCCATCCGCTCAACTGGAACCACAAAAGATCTATTTTCACATACTGCTTTTCGGCGTTATTATCAGCCTTTTAAGAACAACCTTGAGTTGTTTCTTCTCGGGTATTGGGAAAACACGCATTGTCATGGTCGCATCCTTCATGGCCATGATTGTTAATGCGCTTGCAGGTTACATTTTAATATTTGGGAAATGGGGCATGCCTGCATTAGGTATAACAGGAGCTGCTTATGCTACGGTTTTGGGTGGCTTAAGCGGTCTTTTAGTCCTAACGGCGGCTTATTTTTCTCCCAAGAATTGGAAATCCTTTTCACTGGCAACCTCTTTTAAGCTTGATCTTGATGTTATTAAAAAATTATGGGATTTTGGTTCCCCTACAGGACTCGAGCTTTTTCTGACGATTGTGGCGTTTAACGGAATGGTCATGATCTTTCATGCGCAAGGCCCGGTAACCGCCACAGCTGCGACCATCATGCTCAATTGGGATCTTGTTTCTTTTGTACCTCTCATTGGGCTTGAGATTGCTGTCACGAGCATGGTGGGTCGTTTTATGGGAGCAGGGAAACCTGATATTGCCCATAAGGTGGTCATGGCTGGTCTTAAGATCGGGTGTGTTTATTCTGCGATCATCTTTATTCTTTTTGTGGGATTTCCTGCACAATTAATAGGCGTATTCCATCCGATAGCTGCCAGTGATGTATTTACCCAGGCTTTTCCCATAGCACTATGCATGTTGCGCTTGGCCTCACTTTATGTCCTTGTTGAATCTGTCTTAATTGTTTTTATTGGTGCTTTACGTGGCGCTGGGGATACGTTTTGGGCCATGGCGATCTCTGTGGGGATCCATTGGGTGATGGTTGTGGGGTTATTCATTGCTTTACGGGGGTTAAAGTTATCCGCAGAGCAGGGTTGGGCTTTTGTTGTTGCTATTTTTCTACTCTTTTCTTTACTGGTCTATTTGAGATACCGCAGTGGACAATGGCGTTTAATAAAAGTTATAGAAGAAAATTCCCTGTAAGTGTTGGGCCTCGCTTGCGACTAAATGAGCGAAGTTAACAACATATAACAGGAGGTTTTTATGGAAAGAATTTATACGCGCTGGCTTCTTCGTCGTGTCGCTCATTGCAAATCAGGTTGCATACGATTGTCCTGGATACGACGTAAAACTGTCTAATAATAAAGCTCGATCGCGTCTTAATTATCGGGCTTTATTATTTTTTATTAAGGGTTGCGTTATGAAAAACATTCTCCATGTTCTTTTCGTCATATCCTTAACACTTATATCTTTTTATCAGGTGGCCATGAGCTCAGAGTCTGTCACATCGTCATCATCAAGCATCCCTTTGACCTCTTTGCAGTGTTCTGTAACACAACAAGGGGATACAGAGCCTCCATTTCACAATGAGTATTGGGATAATCACCGCGAGGGTATCTATGTTGATGTGGTTTCAGGAGAGCCTTTATTCAGTTCAACGGATAAATTTGATTCAGGCACGGGCTGGCCGAGCTTTACTCAACCGTTGGACGAAAAAAGCGTGGTCAAGAAACAAGATTTGAGTCACGGATTCATAAGAACTGAAGTAAAAAGTCTTAAGGCCGGCTCTCATCTTGGCCATGTTTTTAATGATGGGCCTGCTCCTAGAAAAACACGTTTTTGTATCAATTCGGCCGCATTACGGTTTATCCCCAAAGAAGATCTTGAGGCTAAAGGTTATAGCGCGTATTTGAAATTGTTTAATAAATAAGCCTCCTATTGTTTGAAAAAGAACATCGAGTTAATTGTTGTTAATCAAAAGCTTTCTGGCACAATAGGTGACAGAAAGGTTTATTTATGTTGCGTCTTATTTTAATTGTTTTTATTATTTTATCTGCTATTGTCCCATCTGTGAGAGCCG
>CAJBYM010000129.1 GCA_903959815.1 Candidatus Omnitrophota bacterium | reverse complement strand
TGCCTGAGAGCGTTACCAAGAAACCATCACTGCCCATATCCACCCCTGAAATACCACTCTCCATCAACTCCGTGATCCAATAGAAACCAACATCCGCTGAAACGGTCTTATCTGTAAACATGAAAGAAGTTTTTCCTGCAACTTGATCTCCTGCCTCTTGAGAAAGATACTGAAGAACACCCGTCTTCACCAAATCATCGCCGGTATTGGAACATGCTTCCAGCACAAACCTGCGCACCGGCTTGAGCACATCCTCACCACGACCCTCCCCGGATTCATATCTTACAAACAGAGCCTGCAACATAGCCATCTTATCCGCCGCGGACCCATCACCCACAATGACGCCATCCAGGGCTGATCGATACACTTTAGCCACAGAATTCTTCATTTGGATACGCGCACGTAAAACTTCAAATGCTGCTTTCAAAGATAAATAGTCCCGTGAAAAATAAGCTTCCGCCCGTTTCTGTGCCGTCACATACGCCCCCTCAGGAATATAATCGACACGCCCCCTGGTCGCTACCCAGCGAAAAATTTCACTCTCCGATCCTCCCGTCCAATCTGCATCCAAAAGCTCTGCTTCAATATCGATTTCTTTAAGCACATTAATCAATGATGAAAGGGGGATCGGTGCATAACGTAGAACTCCTCCGGCGCGTTTGACCCTGATCAAACCCAACTGTTCTGAAATAGCCCACTCCCCATCTTCTAATTTGCTCATGGGAACGGCGCCTTCCTTTATCCCGCCCGGAGCATTTTCAAAAGAAGTATTACCGCTTGAAACATACTGATCATCACTGGGCCGTGCGGCATAAGACCTCACCGCTTCTTCAGCCTTCGCCTGAAAGTCTTCACGCGTTGCAACGCCAATAAGCTCAGAAATAGGAAGCTGCCCTCCCATCTCACTTCGGATCTTCTGCCATGCAATCAACTCTTTCCAAACAGCATCCATGATCCCCAGATCCCCCGTCGTCAACAACATATTCCAATCTCTATAAACAGCAATGGCGGCCAAAAGCTCGCGATCCGACGATGTCAGCGCATCTCCGCCGAGATTCTTAAAACTGCGCCTGATCTGAGCAACAACCCTGCCTAACCTAACCTTATCCCGAGGATGAATACCAAGACCGAGGCTCACCATTTGTCTTACAATCTTGGGAAACGAAATGCTCAAACCAAAATCATCCTGACGTCCAACTAACCTCGCCTGACGTGTCTTCAGATCCCGCAAACCATCCTGAGGGTCCACAAGAACAGGATCGTCAGATAACATATCAAATGTCAACATCATCTTGCCGACGGCAATATCAGGAATCCTAAAATCATACGTGTCGATATGCCCCATATTGACCAGTGTCAAATCATGGATCTCCTGCATGCTCTGGAACAACATCTTAACCGTCTGAGGCTCTGTGACCGGCGACAAGAAGAATGTCATCCTGGGCGTACGCCCCTGTGCAAGAATGTCCCGAACAGATTCACCATAAATTTGAACATTCCGCTTCAAACCATTCTTAATAAGCTGATCAAAGAATAGCCGCAGCGGGGGATCTGTAATGCTGCCAATAGAAACCCTGATCCGTCCTTGCTTATCTTGATAAGTTTGTGGCAACGCAACGGCCTGTGTAACTGGCTCCACAATAATCGCCGGATCCACTCCCACTTCCAACAAAGACAAATCTTTCCGGGCAAGCAAAGCAGGATCCACAACAATAGCGCTCTCTACCCCATCAGCAGTCAAATGACATCCGCCAGAAAAGAATTTATAAGGAACAACCTCCCCAGAAAGAACATCCTGTTCCTCCTTGATGTAGTTGTATGCACCCTTTTTAAATGACTCCACATATTGCATCCAGATCTTTTCCGCTTCTTTGACATCTTGAATATTAACGCCCACAACCTTGTTACGATCAACGTAAACTCGTGACAGAATACTTTCCCTGATCTTCTTTTTAAACCAGGCGGACAAGATGAACGACTGATAAATCTGACGAAGCGGAGCAAAATTCTTTCCTTCATTGACTTCTTTTTCAAGTTCAGGAAGCACGACCTGACGTATAACGTCCTTGATCATCTCTTGTGTTGCTCCGGATGCGACGGCGTCCTCGTTGCTTTGCTTTTCGATCACAGCATTATCCAGCGCAACATAATCACTCTCCAGCATAACCTTTAGCCGCGACTCCACCACATACGCCGTCTGAGTCTTGGCATTCTCATAGACCACCGTTTTCGCGGGAACGATCCACACCTTATTAAACGTATCGATCGGTATATCCGTAGTGCCGTATTGCTCTTGCGCTTTCTTATAAATCTCAGCCCAAAACTTTCTCCCTGTTTCGCCCTCTGGATAAACAATCGATGCCGTGATCTGTTTCAAAAGATAATCCTGTATCAACAAGTCTCTGCCCATCCCCGTCTGACCGAACGCATCGGGGACAATGCGATCTTTTTCATACGGACTCAAGTTGACCCAAAGATCCTTCTCTGGCACAGTCAAAGAAGCCATAAAATATTTGATCAGCTTTGACGATTCCTCTTTAAGCGAATCACCAGAATCCAAAAAGTTTCCTTTATCAAGAATGAAATCAAAACGAAAAGGACTGTCCGGATAAACCTTAATACCTCTTAACATCGCCGGCATAAAAGGCGCGCTTAAAGATACTCTAGCCCCGGGTGCGGACAAAGAAGAAGGTGTTTGAGCAAAAGAAGACGCCCCCTGTGTGCATAGGAATGCAACAAGCGTCCAACAAGAGAGCACTTTCTTAAAGAATCTTCCGTCCATTCTCCATCCTTTGGTCAATGACCCACCATTAAAGTAAGTATAAACTATAAATTATATAAATAAGGGCGCTGAAGCGAACCCCCAGGAAAACGCTTCCCCTCTTTTTTCTAACATCAATGGATGAAAGATCTTTGGTGTGACTTTAAATATAAAAAACCCCGCTCTTGGCGGGGTTTTTTATGTGCTCTAAGAATCAAATACAATTTACTACTATTACTTCTTAACTTTCTTTGCTTTCTTCTTATTGGCGACTTTGTCTCCCATGACTCCTCCTCCCGCTAGTTAAGATAACCCTCCCCTACTATCGTCATCATCCCGATGCCCGAATGTACGAGATTCGTCCTTCCCGCTTTAAAAACCGTATTGCCAAGCACGCATTAAAACAACTCAGCGTTTGTCAGAATATTCTTAAACACCGGCTCAAAAACATCGATCTCTGCTGCAGAAGCCGTAAATTCTATTGTGACCTGAGTTCCTTCCTGAGAGAAAATAATAAACAACGAAACTTTCTCGATATCATTATAATCCTGATAAACAGCTCTCGACAATATTCCTTTATATTCCTTATTCGTTACAAAATCATTCTTTTCAAGTTTCTTTAACGTAACCGCCTGTTTCAAATTGTCAGCCCAGCCATCAGACTGTTCTTGAATACTCGGCTTTTCATCCGTTTCAAAAGAATATTTACTAAGCATAATTGCAGGAGAAGAAGGCGTGGGATACAAACCCTGCGGATAAGAAACCTCCCGACAAAACATCAAATAAAGGTAGTCGCGATAACCAGGCTGATCCTTGCCATAATCCTTTTCTACGATCTGCCATCCTGCGGGATAATTCATTGTAATATGATGACGAGCATTCTCATGTAGCAACATATTGACCGGCTCGCCCGCCCAAGAACATGAAACAAAGAACAAAGATAAAAGAAACGTCCCACAATATCTAATCGCCATTCTATCTCCTCTAAAAAACAAGTATTGTGTCCCCTTAATTTCTAACTTGCGTATCGTTCCGCGTCTGCCTCAAATCTCTTTTTGCAGCGATAACAACACAGCTTGTATTGTTTTCCTTGATGCGTAACAACATTCTTAGGATTAACGCTCAAACCACATACCACGCATCTTTCATCCGCCATACTTTCTCCTGTACTTACTAAAACTGACTATTCTTCAAACGGTGGACGATTTGTTAAAATTGAACATTACTTAACAGAGACTTCTATTTTTCCCTCATTATTCAAATATCCTGGCCCATAAAGAATATTACTGTAGGCAAATCCGCCGGTTCTCCATATCCAAAACCTTCTATCTTTCTTATCAAACTTGACCACATAATGATACATGTCGAACCCCTCTACTGAGGGAAAAGAATACTGATCGTAATCACCTTTCAACGGATCCTCCGCAATGTTCTTACTCTCAACGGCGGAAAACCTAGAAACATCCAAGGTCACATCACTATTTTTAAGTTCATTTATAATCATGCCAATCTCTTTCGAAGGCCCATTGGCTGTGTCTGCCCAAATACAATTCGGCATTGCAGTAAAGATGATAAATAAAAACAAAAATATTATTTTACGCATATTATCGTAGATTACGGTGACACACATACTTAGAAATTACGGTGTGTCACCGTAATTTTTTGAATTTTTTAATTTTTTGATCTCTTTACATTGATAACAGCGATCAGTAACGTCGCCGCACCGAGCACATAGATCGCGGCCGCAGGTTCTATCAGGATCCCTTGCATAAATGCTGCCGCAAGACCGGCAAAAGGATTATCGCGCAACTGACCGAACGAAGCATTAAGCGTAGTCTGCAAAAGATCGTTCAACAGAAAAAGACTCGTGAGGAACGGTGCTGTCAAAAAGAAACACCCCGCCGATACCATGCCCGCCAACCTCGGCCTTTTCATCCACAAACCCACCGCCACAGCGATGAGCAGAATATACGCCAGTATCCCGCAGATCAAACCGACCGGGATAAGCACATACACAGGTTTGGAGCGGAAAACCTGTTTGCCCTCATCACTCTTCATCATATTCTGCAAAGAACGCACATCCATCGACATCTGTCCGTCTCGCTTCTTCTGCTCCATGGACCTCTCAGCCTTGACCATCTGAGACACAATGCCCAGGGCGGAAAAAGACTGCGCACCCATCATAGGAAACTGGAACCTGACGAACGGGAGAAGAAACGAGAACGCGGCGATGAACAACAGGACAAAGCTTGCACGCCTCAGGATATCCTGCATGGAAAATTTCTGCGCGGTCAGATCTTTCTGACACCACCGGCACAATTTCGCTTCATCCTGGATCTCTTCGGCGCAATAAGGACATTTTTTCATGACCATTCACCTTTCATAAAAAACCCCCGGACTTTTTGGATCGTCCGAGGGTTTCTAACAAGCCCCACTCACTAGCTTCGCAACTAACTCCCGGGGCTTTCTTCTATTTAAAGTTTACTCCTTTAAGATCAGGGGTCAAGATATTTATATGAGCCCCCTGGATACCCCTTATACCCTGCTTTTAAAATACCCGCGCGTCTCACGCACAATCACCTTGTGCAGCAAAAGAAGCGAGATCAGATTCGGGATCGCCATCATAGCATTCGCGCAATCCGCAAAACTCCAGACGAGCGGCAAACTCAAGACCGACCCCAGCAGCACGGCCACCACCCACATGGCCCGATACACCTTGACCGCCGGGACCCCGAAAAGATATTCGATACTTTTCTCTCCGTAATAACACCAGCCGAGGATCGTGGAATAAACAAACGTGAACAATCCCACGAAAAGAATGACCGGCCCAACAAAAGGGATCTCGTCGAACGCCGCCTTGGTAAGACTGGCCCCGTTAAGGCCATCGACCCACTGCCCGGACGAAACGATCACAAGCCCTGTGAGCGCACAGATCACGACCGTATCCCAGAATGTCCCGGTGGATGAAACAAGCGCCTGCTCGACAGGACTCGTGGTCTTCGCGGCCGCGGCAGCAATAGGAGCACTTCCCATCCCCGATTCATTCGAGAAAAGTCCACGCGCAACACCATAACGGACCGCATCCTTCATGCTCGCTCCAATAAACCCGCCGATCGCAGCATGGCCGGTAAATGCACACGAAAAGATGGTATTAAGCGTCTGCGGGATCCGGTCAAGGTGCACGATCAGAAGATAAAGACATCCCAAAACATAAAAGATCGCCATGAACGGAACAAGCGCTTCGCACACCCGTGCGATCGAACGAATACCACCAAGGATCACAACCCCGGTCATCAGCGTAATGATACAACCCGTGACCAGGCGTGGCATATGGAACGTGTCCTGCATCAGCACAGCGAGCGAATTAGCCTGGACCATGTTTCCGATCCCAAAAGCCGCGATCGCGCAGAAAGCTGCGAACAAGACCGCAAGCCAGCGGCATTTCAACCCATACTCAAGCGCATACATCGGACCGCCGCACATCTCTCCCTGGGCGTTGGTCCTACGGTATTTCACGGCAAGAAGCCCTTCAGCATATTTCGTCGCGATCCCAAACACACCCGTAAGCCACATCCACAAAACCGCTCCGGGCCCGCCGGCTGCAACAGCCGTGGCCACGCCCACAATATTGCCTGTGCCGATGGTCGCGGCCAGCGCGGTCATGAGCGCCGCGAAAGAACTGATATCGCCCGGAGCCTTGGCCGAACGCGACAACGAAAGACGAATGCCGAGCGGAATATGTTTCTGGATAATACCAAGACGGAAGGTGAGAAAAAGATGCGTGCCACAAAGCAACACGAGCATCGGCGGACCCCAAAGAAAATCGTTGATCTCGCCGAGAAAGGCTTCAAAGCCTGCCATAGATCTCCTTTATTCTTTGATCTTTCATTCAAAACTACCTGCCCGGACGGTACAACACCGGACGGCCGGCGAACAAATAACCCTGGTCAGCAGCCTTGCGTTCCATCTTCACCAATTCCGCAACAAAAACGGCTTTCCCCAGAAAACCAGACGGCGCCTGCACTTCCGACGTCTTTGCTCCGAACGTTTTACGGTAATGGGCATAATGCTTAACCATGACCGCCTGGATGCGTTTTAATGTCGACGGGCGGCGCAACAGTTCCATGGTCCGCAGGCGCCAGGCATCGATCTCGGAAGGCCCGATCCTTGACGGTAAAGCGGCCAGCGACCGGCCGATATCATCTGCACGCGCTGATACCGAGCTTTATTTTTTGTTCAATGACATAATCCATAAGCACCTTTTTTTATTCAGTATACCAAAGAAACAAAAAACCCTGGACGTATTTATCATCCAAGAGATCAAAGGATCTACATGCGATCAATGGATCCGCAAGGAAAAACCAAGTGTCGCAAGCACCTGCATGACAGTAGAAAGACGCGGGTCTGATCGCTTCGACAAAGCACGATACAAATTCTCACGATTAAGTCCCGTAGATCGCGACAATTTGCTGAACCCGCCGTGAACACGTGCCGCCACAGAAAGGGCAGCAAGGAACGCCTTCTCATCACCGTCTTTCTGATATTCTTCCAAAGCGACGGCGATATAACTCTTAAGTTCCTCAGGATGATTTTTGTAATGCTCTATCTGAACATCGTCAAATCTTCTAGGTTTTCTTTTGTTCATGATGATCCCTCCAATACTCCAAAACTTTCTCTATATCCCCGGCTTGACTACTCTTATCCCCGCCTATAAGCAACACAACCAATGTATCGCCATCCTCACCGGCATAAAGCCGGTAGCCTTTCCCAAAATCGAATCGAAATTCAATGATCCCTTGAAAGCGCTTGTGATCTCCGTAATTACCCTGTTCGATCCTATTGATCCGGGCTTCAACACGATACCGCGCCTGTTTATCTCGAAACGAGAACAACCAATCCACAAAAGGCTCATCACCCTCTGGTGTTCGGTATACAACAACATTCTTGCCCATAACACACACTCCGATTGTAGCTTATTAACTACATATTGTCAAGTTTTTGAGAACTACTAGCCCCACTCCGCCCCGGGCGTCTGTTGGAGGCCAAGGAGGCCTCGGGGGTTATTTGGCCAGAATCCTGGCCAAATAAAAAGCGCCCGTCCAGAGAACCCCTCCGGGCGAGCGCCTTAACAACTGCTTTAAAGTACCACAAATACGTGTGGTGGTCAAGCTTAATCCACGTGAATATCAGAATAATAAAAATAACTGGGTAAATAACTGGGACACACAAAGTTCTTTATTCAAAGTTCTTTATTCAAAGTTCTTTATAAAACTTTGTGTGTCCCAGATCTTTTAATTACTGTAAGTTCTCAGCCAAAAGACAAGGCAGCGACTACTCGGTCCAGGTCTTGGTCGACATCGAAAAACCTAAGTCCTTAAACTCTCCGGACAGATTGCCAATGGACTCTTTTAACGGAGTCGCATGCTCAGTCGCCTTTGCTACGATATCCCTGATAGCCAACAGGCCACCACTGGTCAGATCAACAGAAAGAAACTTTTGCACGTCACGCAAGTCGGACATATACGGGACAAACGCGGCTTTGGCTTCCTCGTAAAGTCGGGTGATACGGTTAAAATGCGCCGAAACTTCATTCTTGCGCGCTTCACTGCGCTGACGAATATCCTCGTTCTTGATCTTGGCCATTTCATTATCCCAGTTCTTAAAGTATGCCGCACCCTGCACCTTCATGCGCTCGGATTTAACGGTGATATCTCTCGCCGTCAGACCAAGCTCATTCACAGAATTGTTAAAATCATTGAACTGTTTGTGCAGATCGGGGCCAGGATGCGACACAAGATCATTCAAATTAACCAATGTCTCATCAATGAGCACATTACCTTTCGCGACCATGTCCGACGACATACTCAGCGTCGTTGCAGTGCTGTCGGCTTTCTCATACCCTGTGGTGGCGCAGCCTGTAACAAGACCAGCCGCGATCGCAAGCGGAAAGAAACCAAGGATCAGTCGTTTTGTTTTCATGTGCTTCCTTTCTTAAAGTTTTATCGTGGTTAAGCCGTCCTAAGACGCGCTTCCAAATGTTATTCTAAGAAGTCGTCCGAAATGAATCAATTGTACTGCGGTATAACAGGCGGGTTCACGCGGCCAGGGCTGATGGCAAGATCTAACAAAGAAAATTTAATTCAATCCAAGCAAAGCCGGCATATCGCCAATAGACGTGATGCTGATGATCACAGGCCTGAGGCCCTGCAGGTTATCGGGATCGATGCCGGGCCCATTCCCGGGTAACGTGAATTCGGCATTATCACCCATAACCTCAACAGCCATGCTGCGGGCCTTCAGATCAATACCGCCATCCACCACCGGCTGCGGCGGAGAAACCATCTCCGGATCATCTTCACCCTCATCTGAAGTAGACAAAGCCGAACGTTTGAGCGGGATGCCGCGGTCAATGTCTTCAAAGCTACAAAACATGGATTCAAAGACCTTGAGGGCCGTCTCCTCAACCCGGCCCAGGTATGTTGTTGATGTCTGGGCGAAACCCATGGACTTCAAATATTCCCGCAGCGGCTCATGACCCACACGCATATTCTTCAAGCCGTCAGGATCAAGCACTGTGATCTTTTCAACGCCGTTCTCCTGGGCCCAACCGAATCCCCTGTAAAGGACCTCCCGCACGACCGAAACCCGGTTGACATCATCGGGAAAGACCTCGAGCATTTCCAGCACCAGCACATCCTTGGACCATGCGCCCTTTTTCTCAAACGAAACTTTTCCGTCAGATGTGACCGGATACTTCTCCTGGTGAAAATACGCCGCGGCGACCAGACGGTCCTCCTGCTGCCCCGTCCGCTGTTGCACGACGACCATGAAGGACCTGTTGCCCTGACGCACATCCCTGTCCAGCCTGCGCAACCAGAGGTCCGCCGACGGGATCGAACCGCGGATCTCTTGACGCATCTGCTTATCACCCGTCACGGTCCTTGCCTTGTAATACTTGAGGTTCCCTGCATACATCGCCGGGGGGTATCCAAAACGCCTCGGCTCGGTCAAATGATTGACGAACACATCCCTGTGCCCTGGCATCTGAAGGCCAACATAATCGGCAATAGCATAAGCCAGCTTTTCATCACGGACATGGCCTACGCCGGTCTCTGCTTTCTGAAGCGTCCGGAACCCGCCCTGCGGCGTCAGTGCATAAAACCCGTATTTTTCACTGTAATTCGTTACAAGTTCTGTCCAGAATCCATCGAGCGTCTGTCCTTTCTGCTCACGGCTCAAACGCAGCATTCGCCCGGCGCTGATCGAACCGACTTTGACCTGCTCAAGCACCTCTTCGATCGTCCCTGACCTGGCCACACCCAAGAACAAATAACTCAACCGTCGGGACAACACCGGATCATCGATGATAAAAGCATCCGCAAGCTTGATCGCATTCTCAGGATTAATGGAACGGATCTGCTCAGGGCTTATTTTATTGACCGCGCTGTGCCACAAGGCCAGGTGCTGCCGGTGAAGCCCGATCAGATCCGCGATATAATTTTCGGTCAACCCGGAATAGGCGAGCATCTTCAAATACAGACGACTGAAGAAATTAACCTTATCGAACTCAGCAACAGGGGTGCTAAGGATCTCCTCCTCCGCTTCTTTTATGATCTCATCCAACTTCAGCGCAGGGTCGCCCCGAGCTATGCGCACAAGCCTGTAAATATCGACACGCTCCGTAAGGCCGCCCTTCTCGACAATGCGCATCAGGACATCCCATGTGGGCACACGGGCCTCATGCTTGATCCAGTTCTCGATCGCGATGATGCCGACCCCCAGCTTCTCGGCAAGCTCTTCATTCGTGCACCCAAGACGCTGTTTCATGAATGCAATAAAACCCTGGCGGCCGCAGAACGTCTGAATATCTCTGTGTCCATACTCCCTGAAAAGCGCATCAAAAGAAAGCTGCGGCGGGGCCTGAGGAACAAATATCATCCTGAACAGGTCCCGGTCATGATCGGGTATGCCCAGCACATCCATCAGTTTATCGACGTTGATAAGCCTGGACGTCACCCGCCCTTTGATCTCCATATTCCGATAAGCCGTGTAACCGATACCCAATAAAGATGCAGCCTTTTCCCGGGTCAATCCCTGATCAGACAAAAGTTTCTGGAGCGCAGCCGTGCGCGCCTCAGGATTATCGCGGTCAAGCTGCCTTAAAATATCGGGATCATAACGCGCTGACGGCAAGCTGACCGCATCACTGCGATCCACCTCTGGGGCTAACCGCGTATGAAGCGAAACAAGCTCTACCTGCACCAGGACAGAAGCTTCTCCTTTGACGAATTTCTTGCCCTCGGCCGCATCATGCGTGACCTTGAACACCGATGCGATGCTCGCGCGATCAAATGTCTCGCCCCCGGAAAAATATTTACGAGGGACAGCTTCGTCGGTCAAAGGGTCGCGCTCCTCCTGGATGAAATTGTAAACACCCTTCTTGAACGACTCCACGTACCCGGCCCAGATCTTTTGCGCAACCTGTTTGTCGTCCAGATCAATCCCGCGGATCCGCTTCTTATCCGCATAGACCTTATTAAGGACCGATGACTTGAGATTATTGCGAAACCAGTGCGCCAGGATCAGCGCATGATAGATCTGCCTGAGCGGCGCAAAATCCCTGCCCGCATTCACCTCATCTTCAAGCACAGGCAAAACAACCTCACGGATCACATCCTGGCCCAATGCCAGGGTATCGGAGACCGGCCCCGGAGCCGCATTCTGCGCCGCCAGATAATCGCCATCGAGCATCACCTTGAGACTTGCCTCAAGCACAACGGCCTTGCCCCCGTTCTGGTAAACTACGGCCCTGGCCGGCATGATCCACACCTTATTGAACGTATCGACCGGAATATCAATGGTGCCGAACTTTTCCTGCGCCCTGGCGTAGACCCTGGCCCAGAATTTGCGGCCCGTCTCGCTGTGGGGGTTCATCAGAGACGCCGTGACCTGTTTCAAGAGATAGTCCTGCGCCAGCATGTCACGCCCAAGGTCAGTCTGCCCAAGGGCCTCGGGCACAATACGATCCTTCTCGTAAGGCGAAAGATTGACCCAAAGATCATCCTCGGGCACAGCCAGCGCAGCCATGAAATATCTGACCAGACGGCTGGATTCAGCGCGCAGCGCATCGCCTCCGTGTTTCTCCTGCCCTGGATCAACGATAAAATCCAAAAGCATGGCATTCTCGGCATGCACGCGAATGCCCTGGATGAGCACGGGTGCGAATGAACCAGCCCCCTGAACAGGCAGCGCGGCAGAAGGCATGGCATAGGAGATCCCGGTCGAATTCAAGGCGAAAATACACGCCATCAAAGCGCCAAGGAATTTTCGTCCATTTTGAACCACTGTTTTACGCATTCTTAAGCCCCAGCAAAAGATAAAAATCCGTAACGGGTGTGACATTAATGATGACAGGAACCAAACCGGGAACATCCTCCGGCCTTAAACGTTCAAGATTTGCGGGCATGGCAAAATCGATCGTCTGACCCTGGGCGTTAAGAGGAATACTCCTGGTCTTAAAATCAATGCCGCCTTCTTTATGTTCCGTCGCCATCGACTGGTTCGATCCGATCACAACAGGCTTAGGCGCTTTGTGCTCGACCTTCGATCTCTCCATCTCTTTCAAGATCTGAGGATCTACGCCATCAGCGATCTGAAGATACAAACGATCTCTTTCAGGGATTTTATCGATCTTATCGAGCGGAACAAAAATAATGCCCAGCCTATTCCAATCACTAAATTTTCGTCGCGACACTTCGTGTGTCTGCGGATCCATCTTTATTTCTTGAAGCCCGGATCCATCAAGAATAAAGATCGGAACTTGATCTACAACATTCAATTGATCGATATAGCTAAGGGCATACGCTTGCGCACCAAGGCCATCTTCCGGTAAGGGTATCAGCGAAATATTTAAATTATTCTCGATAATAAAATCCAGCGTATCATTCAGGGCAGCCCATTGAGCACCTTGGGTCATATTCCTGACAGGAAATTCCTTCTGACCGGCCGGCAGATCCCTCAAACTCAAACTGTCGACCAGCGAATGATCTTCTGTCTTTTCTTTGCCCTGCACAGAATATGTTTTTGAATCATCAGAACTCACGAATTCAACATCCATAATATCGGGCTGCGGACTATTGTCAGAAAAAATGATACGGGTTATATCGGTAGGGACCTGAGAACCAAAAATCCTGACTTTTTTATCTGAGGGCCGAATTTGCTCAAACATATTAACCCAATTTTCCTCTAAGGCCCCGCCTTTCCCTGCCTCGCACCCGGCCAATACTAAAACAGCATTCTTGTCATCAGAAAACATACCAAAGAAATCCATGGAAGCAAATAATGCCTTATCGTCCAAAGATGACACGTGAGGATACGCACTATCAAGATCATAAGTACCCTGCGCCGTTTGATTAGCGTGGATATTGATCATGACATTCTTCGCCTTTTTTGTTTTCTTAACAAGATCGACGATCTGCGCCAGCTCTTGCAAATTGCCCCACTCAAAATAGATCACCTTATGGCCATGTCTGGTGAAATTATCAATTGTGTATACTTCGCTCTTGGCAACATTCCCGTTATGGTCCCCGCGAGCCGTCAAAACCACAGTGACCTCTTTGTTGCTTAATTCATTTGTTTTTCCTTCAGATAACTTTTGATACAACATCCGATTCTTTATGATCTCATTGCGCATCTCTTGATCCCAGATGATCGGCCTAAGAAGCCTAAATTCATTCCATCGATAAAATCCTCTTTTGAACATATTCTGAAAATTATTAACATTTATACGTGGAGCAAGGAGCACAAATTTAAGCACATCCATGACAACATGCATGGTTTGCCTGTATTCCTTCTCACCCTCTTTCTTGAGCAAAGGATTTTCACCAATAACGGTGAGGATCTTCTTAAAATATTTTGTCATAAATCTCATATTCTTTTCAGCTGTCAATATAGCGAGCGCTTTCTCAAGACCCTGGGAAAGAGAATCACCGTTACTTTCACGAAACCTGGCGTCTTGACATATCCTGTACCGAAGTCGATCAATAAAAAGATCGTTGATCTCTGCAATGGCGCAAAAAGGACGAGCGCTTACTATCTCCTGGGCCTTGGCATAGAGATCAAACTCTTTTATGATCGTATCAAAGTTAAACTCCCAGTCTGCCACATATTCAAGCCCTTTAAGCATCGCCTGATTAGCAGCTTTTGTATCCCCCTTGTGCCTGCCGACCAACATGAGTAATTGTTGGATTTGCTCATAAGATGCAGGCACTCGCATGACTTGCATTTTACCCACCAACCAACTCAAAAAACCATCAAAAGCATCTTGGTCGCTAAACGATGATCGAAGACGTTCGATCTGATCGCTAAATTCGCTCAAAATATCCGACGCCCCCTGCGTGAAGCCGTACTCTTCCGCGGCATCGCCCCTAGGGACGGACACAAAATTGACGGAATAATCATTCATCGTGGAAGTCGAAGCCCAACCAGCTGGCAACGAGGTGATCGTTGATACATAATTCATGGTCTCGCCCATATCACGCCAGATCAATCCACCGGCGAAATACTTTCTGGGAATAGTGTCTTGTGTATACGGATCGTATTCATCCTTGATCATGTTAACGACACCCTTGTTAAAGGTGTCCAGGTACTGGGCATAGATCTTCTGCGTTGTGTCAACGTCAGAAAGATCAACACCCTTAACCTTCTTTCTGTCGCTATAAACTTTATTCAGAATGGAATCTTTAAGCGCTGTCTTATACCAATAAGCCAAGATCAGGCTGTGATAGATCTGCCTGACCTGGGCAAAGTTCCTTCCCTCGTTCACTTCTTTTTCCAGAACAGGGATAAAAACCTCACGGACGATATCTGAAAGAAGAGTATCCTGCGCAACATCCCTCTGATGGGATGCCGCTACGTAGTCTTCATCCAGCATGACTTTAAGCCTGCTGTTGATAATGAACGCCCTCTGGTGCTTGACGTACACATCCGCCTTTTCAGGCATGATCCAGACCTTGTTAAAAGTATCGGTCGGAACATCGATGGCGCCATATTTTTCATAAGCCCGCGCGTAGACTTTCTGCCAGAACTGCTTGCCGATATCAGACTCCGGGTTGGTCAATGACGCGGTCATCTGCTTTAAAAGATAATCCTGGGCGAGCATATCGCTGCCCATTTCCGTCTTGCCCAGCTCATCAGGAACGATGCGGTCTTTCTCATATGGAGAAAGGTTGACCCACAGGTCATCTTCGGGAACTGTTAAAGAAGCGAGAAAGTATCTGATAAGTTTTTCAGATTCAGCCTTTAGCTCCGCGCCCTTCAGGCCGCTGTCAGCGCTGTCGACCATGAAATCGAATTGAAATGGCTTATCAGCATAGACACGGATGCCGCGAACCAGCGCCGGTGTGAAGGCGTGGCTTAATTCAGGACGGCTCCCTGGGATCGGCAACTGAACCAGGCCCTGGGCATAGGCACTCACATCCGATACCACAAATGCCAGTATCAGCAGGACCGCCAAAGATCTATGTACAATTCGTTTAATGTTCAATTCTCTTCCCCTTTTAGACAGACTCCGTCCACCTAAATTAAAAGATAACATATATATATCTTAGATGCTAAAGACAGGAAGGGGTCGTCACTATACTTGGGGATATAAATTGCGGGGACACACACTTATTTCATAACATCTAACCAGCAATTAAGTGTGTGTCACTATAATTTATATGGGCCTCATATCTAGCTCGTACTCTTAGTAAAGATCTACAAAACAAGGAACCCTCCCGTAGCAAATAGCTACAGAAGGATTCTTGTTACTCACCATATCAACCAACAAACTCTATCTAAACTTAATTTAATGCAATCAACTGATTGCGTAAGTTCATAGGAATTTGGTCTATATTAACAACCTTCAAAGAACGTCCAGTTTCATTCATACTTGTTGCTGCTCCCGCTTTGGCCGACAAATTCCCGAATACAGGCGTATCAGGAAGTTTCCACATTTTCCCTGAAATTGGATCTATGATAAGCATTCCAATAAGACCACCGAATAAGATATTCCCCCAATACCAGCCACTCATTGTGGCTCTTATGGTTATTGTCTGATCGGTATATCCTGCCTTTGAGAAAGTCACAATATAACTTTTTGCGTGAAAATATGATTCCCCTGCTTTTAAAGTAAACATTGTAGGCGTTGTACCTGTATACAGAACCATCCCCTTCTCATCTTTAACTGATACACTAGACCCATCAGGATTACTCTGAAAAGGCACCGTAAATAAATCTTTACCAACAATGCTGGCACAGCCGGCACTAAAAAAAGCTAAACATAAGACAACACATAAAAGCTTCTTCATATTATTTACTCCCTCTTTTTATCTTAAATTTATAATCCCACATCTTCCAGAGATTGACATTTACTGTATCATAATTAATCAGAATCAATAGCGAAATGTCCCAACCCCATAAAATTCGACACATGATTCAAACCATCAATAACCAAAACTCAATCTTTCAAGATTGTGGTGACACACACTTATTTCATAACATCTAACCAACAATTAAGTGTGTGTCACCATAATTTTGCTTTTCCCTTGCCGCTCTCCGGCAAAGAACACAACATCATCGGTAAATTTCTCATTCAACTGGTCCACTACCGCCATGAGTTTGCTGCTTTTGGCACGTTTACCTTCATCCTCGAACAACTCCATCGGGACTTCCTTTTCCAAAGCAAGGTCGTATAACGTGACCCCCGCCCTTTTGTAGGCCAGCCCCGGCTGATAGACCTGCCCCAAAAGTTTAACGGCAAGCCGGGTGAGCGCCGGGGTGTAGCTCGTCCGGGGATCAATGCGGGAAGATGCCGAATTACCGTAATAGTTGGGTTTAAAAGGGCCGGTCGTCACAAAAACATTCACACACCCAGCCACCTGCCCATCTGCCCTCATCTTCTCTGCCGCCCGGGCCGCATAACCACTCACAGCTTCCTTGATCCCCGCAAGATCGCGCACCTCATGGCCAAAAGTCCTTGTCACAGATATGGATGCCTGGACCGACGGTACATCATCAAGCGCCAGGCATGAAATGCCCCGTAGTTCAAACACGGTCCTCAGCGTCACAACACTCATGTTCTTCTTGATCCAGCGGTCGTCCATATGCTTGAGGTCCCCGGCAGTGGTGATGCCTTTCTTAAGCAGCTCTTCCGCCGTCCGACGCCCGATGCCCCAGATCTCTCCGACGGGCGTGATCTGCAAGGCACTCTCAACGTCCTTCGGCCCCATCAAAGAGCACACGCCTTTAAGGGCTGCGGCGGTCTTGGCCGTGCGGTTGGCGAGCTTCGCAAGGGTCTTGGTGCGCGCGATCCCGACGGACACCGGCAGCCCCACATCCTTTAGCACAGCTTCCCTGATCTTGTGCCCATAACCGACAAGGTCCTTGATCCCGGCGATCGTCTCCAGGCCCAGGAAGGATTCGTCGATCGAATACACCTCCTGGTCCGGGGAAAATTGCTGGAGGGTTTCCATGACACAATGGGACAGCTCGGCATAAAGCGGAAAGTTGGCGGTCAGGACCTTGATGCCGTGGCGCTTGGCCACATGCTGCCACTGGAAGAACGGCTGAGCCATCTTGACACCCAGGGCCTTGGCCTCATTGGACCTGGCAATGGCAATCCCCCCGACGTGAGAAAGGACCACCACAGGCTTGTCCTTCAAGGAAGGGTCTGCCACCCTTTCACAGGAAGCAAAGAAATTATTGCAATCCACCAAGGCAAATATCTTTGTGCTGGGAACAGGGTCGAAGGACATGGGAATATGATCGCTTTCGGGAGACCTGACACTATTTATTTCTTTGTGCCTTTGGCAATTCTTTTCCCTTCCGAATTAAACCGGCGAGCCAACTTCTTAACATCTTCCTCAGGAGGCAACAATTCAGGCTTGATCCCGCTTTTTCCAAGCAATTCCCGAACTTCCTTATTATTCTTAACGTGCTCCCCCGCAATAGACGGCTC
>CAJBYM010000128.1 GCA_903959815.1 Candidatus Omnitrophota bacterium | reverse complement strand
CTACAGACTGTAAAAATGACGCTTGCGCCGCATCCAGCCATACAGACTGGGAGGTTGAACGAAAAGCCCTGAGATAAAGATTCCCCTGCGCCGTTAAAACCTGCGGGTCCAAAGGATCAAGTTCATGGGCGCGTTGATAAGCCCGTTCGGCCAGATCAAAAACCCCCGCTTTCGCCGCTTCATGACCATTGCGCAACGTTAACAATGACATCGCTATGCGCATTGATAAGAAAAATCCTACCAGGGCAACAACAGCAAAAATCATCATGACCCGACGAGAAAACCTTGCCAAAGACGGAAGAACATCACCCCGGTTAAAGCCATAACTGCAAAACAACGCTAACCAAACCCAGAAAAAGAACGCGGCATTAGGTTTTAACATCGTAAAGCTGTTGATATTATCCACCAAGAACGCAAAAAGCCCGATGAGAACCGCAAGAAAGATCTTTTTGTCTGGCCCATCACCTGTACGACGCAATATCCGCTGAGCCAACAAGAAACTTGCTCCCAAGAGCCAAAGGATAGCCGCTAACCCGATGAGCCCTGTCTCGGCCCAGATCTGGGCATAGGTATTATGCGGGAAGGCCGTCTCACCCTCATTATTAGTCACAAACTTCATTGATGCAAACCTATACGCCCCGAACCCGGTACCCAGGAAAGGATGTTCAGCTATGACCAGACGCACCACGCGCGCATATTCCTTGCGGGGCGTCATGGATTCTCCGAAGTTCTTTCTAAGAATGACGCCGCTGAAAAGTATGAGCGCCACAACAGCACCCACAACAAGATATTTTATGACTGCGGCCGGCACAACCACGATACGACGGTAAATAAACCAGCCCAAACACACAACCGACGTGACCAGGAAACCTGCCCACCCCAAGAATGAAAATGTTAGAAAGAAAGCTGCCAACATCATCAGGCCCCCGCAAGCCACAACACCTCTCAGCCACCAGGTGCGCACAGACAGAAAGAGCGCCGCGGTCAATGGCATGGAAAGCATAAGAAATCCGGCGAGAACATTAGGCCAGCCGAACAAGGAACAGGCCCTCTTATGGGTGAGAATATAATAAAGGCTTTTATTAGTCAGTCGGGCCGATTCGAGCGTTTCAGGTGACACCTGACTCAAAATGATGATGTCATTGATACCAAAACCCGCCACTACAACCGATCCAATAAAGAAAACCCACAAAAAGATCCGGCGCTGATGATCATGGACCAACGTTTGATAAAGAAGATAAAAGAATACGATCTGCGCCAAAAGCATGATGAGAGCTCTTACGCCAGAGCCCGTATCTGCACTCCAAGCCAGTGACATCGTAGCCGCTGCAAGCAACAGGGCGATCGGACCTTCCAAGGCGCTTTTGAAAAGTCCTTCACGCCGGATCGCTTTATCTATGAAAAAAAAGATCGCCAGCCCAAAAATAAGACTGGCGATGATCATATTCGATAAGTCATCCTTGATCGCCGAATCAAGCCCTGGAAAAAGCTTCCAGATCCACAGGCGCAAGGCAAAAATACATACAAGCACAACACAATAAGGCATTCTATTTCTTCTTTAAAAGATCCCGGATCTCGGTCAAAAGCACTTCCTCATGGCTCGGCACGCGAGGTAAAGATGGTTTTGCCTCTTCTTTCACACGCAAAGAATTCATGGCACGGATCAAAAGGAAAGTCGCAAACGCAACGATAATAAAACTGATGACTGCATTAATAAAAAGCCCGTATTTGATCGACACCGCTGATGCTGTCAGAATCGCCGGCTTGAACGTCCACTCCAAAGCACTGAAATCTACCCCACCAATAAGATACCCCAAAGGCGGCATGAGCACATCACTCACAGCAGAATTAACAATCTTGCCGAAAGCGGCACCAATGATGATACCGACCGCCATATCCGCCACATTGCCTTTCATGGCAAATGCTTTGAACTCATCAAAAATTTTCATATTGAAAACTCCTTTATATCAAAGAATTATTATCGGTTGATCAAAACGACCAATTCACGATCGGCAAGAATTCAAACGGCTCTTTCTTGCCATTATAATTACCCAGACCGATCTGAAGACCATCCAATGATTTAGTCACATTAACAAGCCCCAGCTGAAAGCCATGCATCACGGCCGCATAATTCACAACACCATGTTGAAAGCCCGTGAACATACCATCAGCATAATTCACAAGACCAAACGCTGCCCCCGTTGACTCACCCAAAGCAACATTAACCGCGCCCGTTTGCAGCCCGACAAAACGGCCACGGGTAAAATTAACAAGCCCCGCCTGCCAACCATGAAAGAATCCTTCGGTCCATGTCACCACACCCGTTTGCAGTCCTGTCAGATCACCTTCTGTGACAGACACAATACCATCCTGCCATCCGACAAAACGACGGCCTGCACGACTTACCAAACCTTCCTGCCATCCGAATGCATTGCCATCAACCCAATTGCCCAAGCCCCACTGAAAACCTTGAAAATTTCCTTTAACACTGTTCACACCCGGAAAACTGATGCTCAACCCTGACACATCCTGGTTAACAACATACAACAAGTTCAAACTCAAACCATTGACCGACTCCTTGTCAGGAACCATCTGCACCGGATTATAAATAGACAACTGTATCGGCCTCGCTTGAACATCAGCCGCCAAGACAAAACCTGGACATGCGAATAACGCAACTAACGTTAATAACCCTAACTTTTTCATACGTGCCTCCCTGTTCATTTATTTAATATATAAAATGATCTTATACCTGATCATCAAAAAAGATATAAAAACCCTGAGCAGATCAGAAATTCTCGCTGCGACATTGCCTGGCTACGATCCATTCAAAACCTAAAAGACCCGAACGCGTCGTCACACGACAACTATCATCCAACTTAACATGATCATAAAGATGACGGCTTACTATAAAATCCCGATCACCGACATAAGGCGCCCATAAAGCAAGTTTCAAATGATGCGTGTCTCCGCTCTTACGGGAATGCGATACATATCGATCAACAATCTGTGTCGTATGAACAACTGGTGTGGAAACATCCTGGCCGCCATTGATGAGCAAGCTTCCGCCCCAGCATAAAAGCATGATCCCCAATCCTCCCACCAAGGAACTTATCAGAAAAGATCTGAATGCGGTCGAAACACCTTTGAGCTGTCCAAAAAGATAAAACATAAAAAGCCCCGTGAGAGGGACTCCTGCATAAAAAGATAAAACAAAAACCCTGCCGGGTAATAAAGGAGTAAAGGCCGATGATCCCCAAATAAGAGAAACAATACCCGCAATAAGAAATATCCCGGCCGCGGT
>CAJBYM010000127.1 GCA_903959815.1 Candidatus Omnitrophota bacterium | reverse complement strand
CGGACGCATAGCTCAGCTGGTTAGAGCGCTGCCCTCACATGGCAGAGGTCGTAGGTTCAAGTCCTACTGCGTCCACCATTTTCTTTCCTTTAGCGGAAAATGTTTTTTCCCTTAGGGAGAACATTTTTCGCAATTTCAGAGAAAGAAAATGGTGCTCTGGGCGAGCTCCTGCGAGCCCAGTGCACAATTAGAGTATTATCGTTTAATAGAAAGGTACGTCGTGGCTGCACAGAACATGAAGGATTTGTTGAGGAAGTTGGTCGCGCTTCAAAAGATCGATGCTGAAGTTTATCAGTTCAAGCGTGAGATCAAGGAACAGCCCGCGCTTGTGGCCGACATTAAGGCCCAATATGAAAAGAAATTGACGCGCTATAAGGAGCTTCAGCACAACGCCCAGGATCTGGATCGTGCGCGTAAGGCCAAGGAATTGGATCTTAAAGTCAAGGAAGAGGATATCGTTAAAGCGAATAACGTCCTTATGACGCTTAAGACGAATAAAGAATATCAGGCCAAGCTTTTTGAGATCGAAAATATCAAGTCTGACAAGTCCCTTCTTGAAGATGAGATTCTTAAACTGATGGATGATTCATCTAAACTTGCTGAGGAAATGGCCAAGGAAAAGGTTGTTGTCGACGAGGAAGAAAAGATATATTTAGCTGAAAAAGAAAAAGTTGATGCCGCGATCAAGGTTCTTTTGGACAAGGTTGCGACATTTGAAGGTGAGCGCACACAGGCCTGTCAAGGCATTGACCCCGCGACACTGGCAATGTACGAGCGTCTTGTTGAGAACCGTATGGGTTTGGCCATGGTGCCTGTTGTTAAAGAATCCTGCGGCGGCTGTTTTATGAAACAGACGGCGCAGATGATGAATAAACTTAAGATGTGCGATGAGGTTGTACGCTGTGAAACGTGTGCGAGGATCCAGTATCTTGAGGCCGAGCTTTAATGGAATCTTTTGAGATCTTCTCTGATGGTGCCTGCAGCGGGAATCCCGGGCCTGCCGCGATCGGGGTTGTGATCCGTAAAGATGGGCATAAGGTTAAAGAAGTTTCTGAAGTTATCGGGGACGCCACTAATAATATCGCCGAATATAAAGCGTTTATCCGCGGGCTTAAGGAAGCACGTATTCTCGGCGCTGAGCACGTAAAGTTGCGCACAGATAGCCAGCTTTTGTTTTTTCAGCTTAAGGGTGAATATAAAGTCAAGCATGCGAACATGAAGCCCTTGCATGAAGAGGCGCTTCTTCTTTTAAAAGGTTTTAAAAAAGTGGAATGTAAAGTGGTGCCGCGGGAGGAGAACAAAGATGCTGATCTCCTGGCCACTTCTGCTCTTAAACAACAGAAAGCAAGCCAAGACGACCGCCCCGATGTATTCATCATGGGGGAGGAAAGTCCGAGCTCCAAAGGATAACGCACCCAGATAATGCTGGGAACATCTCGTCTTCGGGCGGGGTGGGTGAAAAGAGCCACAGAGACGAACCCCTTTAGTGGGGAGTGAAACGAGGCATCTCTGCGTGGAGCAAGGCCAAATAGGAGAAGATCTTCTTCGGGTGTTAAAATCCGCTGGAGGGCGAGGTGATCCGCTTCGTTAATATTCTCGGGTAGGCCGCAAGAGTCCTTCGGGCAACTGAGGGAGTGAGTTGGATGGTCGTCCGTCCTTTAGGGGATGAACAGAACTCGGCTTATGCGGGCTTGTTTTCTGCGATTGATCAAGGATTCTTGATCAATCGCCCCGCGACCACGGGGTGGACGAATAGTCCACCCGGGGAGCAGGGGCTGATGCAAGATCTACGGTCAATCGCCCCGCGACCACGGGGTGGACGAATAGTCCACCCGGGGAGCAGGGGCTGATCAAAGATCTGTGATTTTATAAAAACAAGGAAGTAAAAGGAGAGTTTCATGTCAGGTCATTCAAAATGGGCAAAGATCAAGCATAAAAAAGGCATTACCGACGCCAAGCGCGGTGCGGCGTTTACAAAGATCACACGTGAAATTGTCACGGCAGCGAAAGAAGGCGGCGGAGATCCGGATGTTAATCCACGTTTGCGTACAGCCATGCTTCGCGCGCGTGGCTTGGGTATGCCTTCGACCAATGTTGAGAATGCGATCAAGAAGGGCACCGGCGGCATTGAAGGTATTGTTTATGAAGCGTTCACGTTCGATGCGTACGGCCCGGGCGGTGTAGCTCTCTTTATTGATGGATTGACGGATAATAAAAACCGCACGACAGCAGAAGTACGTACGGCCTTGACGCGTAAGAATGGGGCTTTGGCATCTCCCGGTTCAACGGCGTTTATTTTCAACAAGAGAGGTTTTATCGAGGTTGAGACTAAGGACATCGGTGAAGACGATCTGATGAACATTATCCTTGAAGCTGGTGCTGAAGATATGGTTACGCAGGGTGATGTGTATGAGATCACGACCGACCCTACGGCGCTTGAGCCGGTCAGGGTGGCACTGGAAGCCAAGAAGATCCCTATGAAGTCTGCAGAAGTTACCATGATCCCGACCACAACCAAAAAAGTTGCGGGTCAGGAAGCTAAAAATATTTTAGCGCTGATTGAAGCGCTTGAAGATAATGAGGATGTGCAAAATGTCTATGCCAATTTCGATATTTCCGACGAAGATATGGCCGCGTTGGGAGAATAGTGACGAGGATGAAGAAAGAAAGTGACCGTGGGCCGATCAAAGTCATGGGCATTGACCCTGGGCTTAAGGCTACGGGGTATGGTGTTCTCGCGTGCAGTGTTGAAGGGCGTGTGAAGGCGCTTGAGGTTGGCTCGATCGAACCTAAATCGAAGCTGGTTTTGACAGAAAAGCTTTTAAAGGTCCATCAGTATCTTACGGATATCGTTAGCCGTCAGAAACCGGATATCATTGTTCTTGAAAAACTTTATTCTCATTCTGCGCATCCGATGACAGCGGCAGTAATGGGGCATGTGCGCGGCGTGATTTGCCTGGTCTGCGCTCAGCAAGGGGTTTCTCTCATTGAGGAAAGCCCGAAGCGGGTACGTAAGGCGGTTGTCGGCAATGGCAATGCGTCCAAAGAGCAGACGCGGCGCGTTGTGGCGAACTTTTTAAAAATTGATCCGGAGCAGCTTACCCTTGATGCGTCAGACGCTTTAGCGCTTGCGTTAGCGTATGCAGGCATGAGTCGTTTCTCCGGACGATCACCGGCCTTATAAGCCGGTCGGGAAGGACCATGATCTCCCGCCTCAAAGGCCAGGTTGTTGACAGCAAAGATAATACCGTCATCATTGAGGTCAATGGCCTTGGTTATGAAGTGCTTGTGCCCACATCGGTCTTTCAGCGGCTTGATGCGGCAAAAGAGGCAGACGGCACTATTTCGCTCACGACCTACCACTATTTTGTCATGACACCCAGCACGGCCACACCTGTTCTTGTCGGTTTCTTAAACGAACTTGAAAAAGATTTCTTTTTGCAGTTCATATCCGTTTCTGGCATTGGTCCTAAGGCTGCGGTCAAGGCGCTCAACAGGTCAATTGCTGAGATAGCACGTGCGATCGATGAGGGGGATGCCGCATTCTTAAAGACCCTCCCAGGCATTGGCCAGCAGAAAGCGAAGGATGTTATTGCAAAACTTCAGGGGAAGGTCGGGCGTTTCGGCCTTATTCCGGATAAAGCCATAAAGACTTCGGATGCGGTTGTTGTTCGTGCTTTTCAGGATGAAGCGTTGGTTGTCTTGATGCAGTTGCAGTATAAGAAACCGGAAGCGCTCGAGATGATTGCGAAAGCTGTTGAACGTAAAAAAGAGATCAAGACCGTTGAGGAACTTCTTAACGAGATCTATGCCGGATCCAGAAAATAAAAAAGGTGGAAAGCTGATGGACCAGACACAATCAGATCATTTGAAAGGCGCTGTTGAGGCGCTGCTTTTTGTCAGCGAAAAGCCAGTCATGATCGAACAGATCAAGGACGCCATTGCCGGCAGCGGGGCTGTTGAGATCAAGGCTGTCTTGCAGCAGTTGAAGGTGGATTATGATCATAGTCCGCGCGGCATGAGTGTGGTTGAGATCGCCGGTGGCT
>CAJBYM010000126.1 GCA_903959815.1 Candidatus Omnitrophota bacterium | reverse complement strand
TCCCTCCTTCCGCACTTTTTATTCCCCAACCAAAGGCCCAGATCCATGGAAAACTTGAAACCTCAAGGAAAAGCCTGGATCGCCAGTTATTTTCTTTTCTGTTTTGCTTCCATGATCATCTGGTCAGGGCATCTGTTCATCTATATCTTCTCCAACGGATTCGCTGTACTGCACAGCAATCCCGGAGCCTGGATTATGCTCATCACCCCCTTGGTCTGTCTTTCGATCAGCATCGGATTGTTCCTCAACAAACCCTGGGCCGATCTCGTGGGTCAATATGCCTACCCTCCCTTAAGCATCCTCATCCTGTCGTTCGCCGCCTGGATGCTGGCGTCCTTATCTTTGCCCAGGGATTCATGGACATTCATTCTCCTTTTCACATTTTTCTTTAACGGACTGGCCCTCTTTTATCTCTTACCCGCCCTTTTCTATTTTCATGCCCCTCTCATCCGACGCATCCACCTATGGCTGAAGATCCTATTGTCCATCATCTATTTTGCCCCGATCATAACTTTTTTTCTGATCTTTTCCGTTATCCCGTCGATCAATAAAGCGCGCCAAGACGCTACGCGATACCCTGTCCATCTTAATGGCACTGTTATCAATGTCGAAACGAAACAGCCCGTCGCCGATGCTGTTGTCGGTATTTTCTATCAATTGAAAAATTTTGAAACCACGACGGATGCCCATGGAGCCTTCAGCATAAACTTTGATTTTAAGGCAGAGCGCCCTGCGACTTACGGCCTTTACGTCAAAAAAGAAGGCTATATCCATAATACTTTAAACGAGCCTTATACCGACGAAGAACAGACCAGGGTCCTTGAAGTTTTTAAACAGGAACAGAATATCATCCTGCCACAAGGATCTCATGCCGTATTCTCACGTCATTTCATCACAGGCAATGAAGGCCCGCTTTACTTCAGCATGAAAGAAAATGCCTTTATTGCCAATCCAGGCGAGGCAGACTTGATCGTAACATCCCAAGAGATCCAAGTCCCGCCAGGCGGCGGAATAAAACTGGCAGCACCTGAAAAGAATTTTGAAGAGATCTCGACTTGTGGGAACGAAGGTTATACAAATGCCGTAGTAAAACCGATCCATGACAACTTCGGCATTTCTTTCTGTCTCAAGACGCCCCGGGGACATTATGCCAAGCTTGAGGTCCAATACGGACAGATCCTGCTTTGGGTGCTGCAACCAGACGGAACAGATCATTTAAAAACAAAGATCACATACCAATATCCGCTTAAATATTATTGCACAGAGCACCCCTGCGATTCATTGAATTAAAAAGAGCCGCGGCCCCGTTGAACCATCCTGATAATTCTGGTATAGTCGTTGTGTTCATTAACTCATAGGATCCTCTTATGCCTAACTCACTGGTTGTCATCGGCGCAGGCCCGGGCGGTTATACGGCCGCCTTCCGTGCTGCAGATCTTGGCCTGAACGTAACCCTCATTGATACCGATACAAAAGCCGGGGGTGTGTGCCTGAACCGCGGATGCATCCCGTCGAAAGCACTTTTGCACGCGGCAAAGAGCATCACCGAAGCTGCTGACGCCAAAAATATGGGCGTGACCTTTAACACCCCATCTATTGATATTGAAAAATTACGTGCATGGAAAGATGGCGTCGTCACCAAACTCACAGGCGGACTCGGCCAACTGGCCAAAGCCCGCAAGATCAGCTTCATCCAGGGCGAAGCCAAATTCCTTAATGCCACAACACTTGAGATCAGAAAACCTGACGGCATTATTGAACAGCTGACATTTGAACATGCGATCATAGCTACGGGTTCACGACCTGTTGAACTTTCTTTCCTGCCGCGATCTCATCGTGTATGGGATTCAACCGACGCACTCACGCTCCCGCATATTCCGCCTACCCTGCTCATCATCGGCGGTGGCTACATCGGCCTGGAACTGGGTACAGCCTATGCCGCTTTGGGCAGCAAAGTCTCTGTGGTTGAAGCCCTGCCATCCCTGTTATCATCCGCAGATAAAGACCTGGCCGATATTGTGATCCGGCGTCTGAAGAAAACTTTCACAGCTATTCTTTGCGGGACAAAAGTGATAAAGGCCGATGAAACATCCGAAGGCTTACGCGTCACATTCTTAGACGACAAAAACCAGGAAAAGCAGGAAACTTACGCCCAGGTTCTTGTTTCTGTCGGCAGGAAACCCAACACACATGATCTAGGACTTGAAAAAACTTCAATCAAGATCTCAGACAAAGGATTTATCGAAGTCGACGGCCAGCGCCGAACAGCTGAAGCGAAGATCTTCGCTATCGGCGATACTACGGGACAACCCATGCTTGCGCACAAAGCCTCGGCTGAAGCCAAGGTCGCAGCTGATGCCGTTGCCGGATACCCGACAGAATTTGCCCCGAAATGTATCGCCAGCGTCGTCTACACCGACCCTGAACTGGCCTGGTGCGGGATCACGGAACAAGAAGCGCACACCAAAGGCCTCGCGATCACCATTTCAAAATTCCCGTGGATGGCCTCAGGCCGTGCCATGACGCTCGGACGCACAGACGGGCTCACCAAGATCATCGCGGATACCAAGACCGGCAAGATCCTCGGCGTTGGCATCGCGGGTGTCAATGCCGGAGAATTGATCGCGGAAGGCGCTCTTGCGATCGAGACAGGCATAAAAGCAGAAGACCTGGAACTCACCATCCACCCTCACCCGACGCTATCGGAAATGATGATGGAAACCGCCGAAGGCCTCTTCGGGCATCCGACACATCTGTTAAAACCCAAGCAATAGATCTAATTTTGCGCACAGGCTTGCGGAGTCCCGCAGCCGACATTGATCCGAGGAGCGGGCACGGTTCTGGCCTGTATTCCATTAATGGCCAGAGAGCGACGAGGATCACAGAGCGCAGCTAGCCCCGCTGGGGCTAGCCAGCGATCGGCGAAGGGACGCAGCAAGACCAAAGCTATTAAATATTTCTAACGCAATGTGTCGCCAACCGTGATGCCATTTTTCACGGCATCACCCGCAGGGATCTCAAGGACATACATGGCTTTTGCTGCAGGCGTATAAACAGGACACGGATCTACAATGCACGGTGCAACATTCGATTCTATGTGAACCACGCGCTTGTTCTTATCGATCCAGAGAATATCGATGGCAAAAAACATATTCTTCATCCAAAAAGGATAAACATCCTGTGCATTAAATACAAAGAACATCCCCTGGCCCTCATCAAGGCCTTGGCGCGACATAAGCCCCCGGGCACGTTCTGCATCCGTGCGCATCACATCGACGGAGAAACAAGCCTTACGCAAACACACACGCTCCCCGGCAAAGGCACATCCTGTAAAGAATAAGAATGTTAATAAAAAAATATGGCAAGACCGGTCAATGCGCATAATCTTCGCGCTCTCCGGTGAGGCGAACATAATCACGAAAACTAAGTTCGCCCCTGATCATGCGGTCAGCCGAGGCGATACGCTGATGCACATAAGGATGGGTACGCCCATACATCTTCTGGCGAATGGGCTGTTTGCGATCATACACTTGAAGACTTTCCAGCATCGCGACCATGCCTTGAGGATCATAACCCGCAGCCTTCATATATTTAATACCAAGATTATCCGCCTGGATCTCATCCTCCTGGGAGTAAGCTAAAAACATCGTCTGCAATGTCGCCGCCACACCGCCTGCGAGTTGAGAATTCGCCTGCATGGCTGCAATGATAAGCGCCAAGCTCCCATAAGACGCCTGCAACCGCTTGATGCTATGACGAGCCGTAATATGGGCGATCTCATGGCTGATCACCGCCGCAAGCTGTTCATCACTCTTGATATACTCCAAAAGTCCTTTAAACACATAAATATAACCCCCGGGCAAAGAAACAGCATTGACCATCGATTCCCCGCCCTTCAAATCCTTCTCCTCAACAACCTTGGTGATATAAACAAGCTCCTTGCGATCACACACAGCGACTAATCTGTCCGTTATACGTTCCACGCGCTGATCCAGAGCCGCATCGTCAACCACCTTAAATTCTTTCTCAAGTTCCTGGGCCACAGCCGCACCCATCTGCTGTTCACGGTCTGTCGAATAAACCGACGTTTCCTGGCTATCAGTGGCCGTATTAAAATTCGTCGTGATCCCGCCACAGCCTGACGCCGTGAACATGGCCAGCAGCATAAGCGCATGCACACCAAACGTCTTAAGCATCTCTGCCAGCTTCGCAAGCGGTAAGCCCACCACATTAAAATAACAGCCTTCAATGCGCGGGATAAAAAGTCCCCCTCGGCCTTCAATGTCAAAACCGCCGGCCTTATCCATAGGCGGCACTTCTTTGTGATAACGATCGATCTCCTTATCATCCAGCATGGTCATAAACACTTTGGTTTTTTCATAATCCACCAAGGATTTTCCCGTCGCTGTATCGATCAAAGCCACACCCGTATAGACCCAATGCGGCTCGGACATCAGCTCTTTAAGATTCTTCTTCGCCTCTTTAAGATCACGCGGCTTAAGGACCAGTTTTCCCTTAGCATAAACCACCGTGTCCGCACCAATGACAATGGCGTTCTTTTTTGTCTCTTCAGCCACGTCCAGCGCCTTGATAAAAGCATTCTCCTTGACCAGATCCGCAACATTGGTCTTGATCTTGCAAATCTCTTCGGCTTTGGATCTCTGAACAACAAAAGGAAGGTTCAAGAGCTTCATGAGGTTCTTACGCTGCACTGACGCTGAGGCAAGGATGAGCTGTTTCATTAATCTTTTAGAAATTCTGCGGCCGTAAAGAGCGCAACGAATTCAACACCGCGTGCGGTGAGCGCCTCTTTAGCCCCATCCTGGCGGTCAATGATGCAGGCACACACAACCGGCTTAAGCCCGTCAACAGCCAGCGCATCGATCGAATGGATGAAGGCTTTACCCGTTGTCGCCACATCATCGATCACGACAATGCGATCTGACTCTTTAAGCTCAGGCCCCTCGACCATACGGCCCTTACCATGGCCCTTGGGTTCCTTACGGATAATGAAAGTCTTGACCGGCTGGTTTTCCAGAAAACTCACAGCACCGACCGCGCCCACCATAGGATCAGCACCCAACGTCGGACCACCGATCGCCGTCGGACTCTTGTCTTTCACAAGATCCCGCATCAGCTTCCCGCACAAGAACGCGCCTTCAGCGCTCAGCGTCACAAGCCGGGCATCAAGGTAATAAGAGCTCTTTTTCCCCGACGACAGTGTAAAGTCGCCCTTGAAAAAAGCTTGGGTTTTAAGAATGTGGAATAATCTTTTTTTCGCATCATTGATCGAGATATTAAGCATGATACAACCTTTCGCATTAATGAAGGCGGGTTCAAAACCCGCCCCTACACATTACTTCACTTCGGCCGGGATCTCCATTTTACGGCGATGGACCTCAAAAAGAAGCTGCAAACGATATTTGAGGAGACTTTTATATTTCTTAAATTCCTTGGGCGTAAAACCACTGGTCGAATGAAACGTTTTTGTTGCGTCGATCTCCACAACCGCATCGATATAGGCATCCACCAGTTTCTGGTCATCCAAAAGCACAATATCCTTGGTCTCCAGGATCTTGATCTCCTCAACTTTATCATTCGCATCACCCACGAAAGACGTGTCAGCGGGAGCCTCAGTACCTGCTTCATGTAATGCCCAAACCGGAACAGCTGTCAAAAATAACAGCGCCGTAAGAATACCGCGTATTAGATTTCTTATCATCAGATCCCCCTTGATTTAATTAATATGGCCAGATGAACAACCAAGCCTTGTCACCATCCAAGAAAGATCTTTTAAAATCAAAGTTCGAGATCCCGCAAGCCCTTGGCTGCTCACAGATGCCTCATTACAATTATCACGGCTTAAACCAGAAATAGATATCTTATACGGCTCTCCCACTTTAAGTTTCTTGGTCGCTACAAGCAGCTCTGCAAAAATCCCAGAAACAAAGAACGTAAATTCTTCAGGCTCTACTTTCTGATAAACGACCCCTTCCGGACAAAACGTCTTCTGCTGTTTATCTTTCATATTATACTTCACGGCGCAGCCCTTCATGCGCTCTGATAAGGCCAAATCTTCCTTATTAAACACCCTCACCGTAAGAATAGCACGCTCACTAAACATGGCTTTATCGATCGCGATCCTGAACATAACCGCATCCTGTTCCGTGGCCATATTTTCTAAAGAAGTCTGCGCTGCGGACAGACGTGTCATGCCCAAAAAAATGAAAACAACCATCAATGTTATTTTTATACTTTGCATACTTTCGCCTTATAAAAGATCTTTATGGAAGAAGTTATTATGGCAAAATACCCGTGGTTAATCTAGCATTTTATACAGGGCAATAAAAAACGGAGCTTGCTATTTTATGATTCACAAACATAGCATGCCCCGTTCTTTTATTTAAAACTCAACGCCCATCTTGATACCAAACTCCTGGGTCGTATTTTCAGGCTCTAACAAGGCCCAGCCGGTTGGCACGCCTTGATACATCTCCGGTGCAGCATCCGAATCCTGAATATGCCAATAACGGAAGAAAGGCTCAACGCAGAACTTCATATCAGGAATCTCTTTCTCGATCTTAAGCGATCCTCGCGCACCAAATCCGCGTCTTTGTGTATTGCTAACAGGGCTGTACCCGGGATCAACATCTTCCTCATGGCTGATCTGCTTCCCACCCAGAAAAATGTCATATTCCGCATTAAAACCAATACCCCAGGCATTGCGAAGATTCTTATGGACCGTAAATCCTATGGGCATGTAAAGATAGCGTGATTCACGGTTATACCCGCCCGGCGTATAAGCCTGAAGCCCGTCATTCAAATAACGGAACCCCACACCCGAATAAGGCACAAACTGCCACGACTCACCCCAGTAATATTCTCGACCCAAGATCGCCCGGACTTCATAGGAATAATCCTTCAATCCGTAATAATTGCCCGATCCCGTATAATCAACTTTTCCCAAAGCATAGCGAACTTCAAAACGAAACATGTTCGCAAAGATTTCATCAAAGAATGAATCTACATCGCGCGGTCGAAAAGTATAGGCACCAAAAAGACCATTATACTGTCCTCTGTTGCCCATGAACTTCCCGCCATTAACAGTCTCTTGATATTTATAATTATATGTTTCCAGCGCCATTTCAAACGTATGAGCTTTTCTATCCGGAGTTTTTGTTGAGTATGAATTTGCGGGGGGACTCTGATCTTCCTGAGAATAGCGATCAAGCTCTCGGGAAACGAGTTCCATGTCCTGCGCAGATGCGGCAGATATGTTCACCATATAAACGATGGCAAAAAATATGATTGTTCTTAATCTCATGATTTTATTTTAAGATCTCTTGAAATATTCTCAAGAAGAATATGAGATTTCTGAAACTTCATCCAGTATGGTGAGGATAGCATGTTTGACAATTCATCAAACGCATGATAGCATCGCGCCATGATCAAAAGTATTTGGATCGGGCTCCTGGATATCATCTTCCCGCGCAATTGCATCTTGTGCCGCTGTTATCATCCTGCGACAGGACAGGATCCCTTATGCCCTGATTGCCACAAAAAACTACCATTAAATACACCGCCTTTTTGTATCCGCTGTTCACGTCATCTAAAAGATATAACTGAAGAAAGCTTATGCCCTTCATGCCGGTCGCGCCCGCCTCACTTTGATGAAGCCTGGGCCATGCTCGAATACCAAGGACCCGCACGCGATCTCTTGCACCGTTTTAAGTTTCAGAATAAAACATCCGTGCGCCGCACCTTTGCCGCCCTCTTTCACGCCTTCAAAGAACACTATGTCCTCCGATTCCCTAATGCCGCGATGGTCATCCCCGTTCCTTTACATCCGGTGCGCTTAAGAGAGCGCGGCTACAATCAGGCGGCGCTTCTGGCCGCATGTGTTGCCCAAGAATTCAATGTGCCGCTCAAAAATGACATCCTGATCCGCAGCCGCCCCACCGCCCGGCAAAGTGAACTGGCTGCAAAAGACCGCTGGACAAACATCAAAGGGGCTTTTAGAATAAAAAACTTGGATGACATCGTCGGACGCGAGATCATCGTGGTAGACGACATCCTGACCACCACAGCGACGGCATCAGAAGCCGCGAAAACCCTCAAGGACGCGGGCGCGTCCAGGGTCATTATCATCAGCTTGGGCCTTGCTTCATGCGAATCCTGCGTAATTACATCTTAAAAGAATGCTCGATCCCCTTTGCCATGTGCCTGGGAGTCTTGACGTTTGTCTTTCTTTTGGGATATCTCCCCCAGCTGGCCAATAAAGTCATCAATCAGGGCGTTGATCTTGGATCTGTGGCCCTGGCCTTCGTTTATAATATCCCGGTGCTTTTAGGCTACACGTTGCCCGTCGCGGCACTGGCCACCGTAATCCTCACCTTCGGGCGTTTCTCGTCTGATAATGAGATCATCGCGATCCGCGCGAGCGGAATTTCCTTAAGAAGCCTTTTAACCCCGCTGATCGCGCTTGGCATCATCCTGTCACTGGTCATGTTGATCTTAAATGACCGCGTCATCCCCAATGCCTATGAGGCACAACGCCAGGTCCTGCAACAAGCGGGGGCAAGAAATCCTTCAGCATTGCTGGAGGCCGGCACATTCATTGATGCCTTCAACGGCAATATCATTTTTGTTTACCAGATGGACCGCAATAAAATGTACAACGTGCGCATCTGGCAACCCCAGACAGACGGGCGCCCCACTCGCACGATCTCGGCGCAGGAAGGCGAATTCACCCCTGTTCCAGGCCAACAAAAAGTATTACTGAAACTCATCAATGGCACCTCCGATGAGCCGGACTTCAATAATCCGAACAATTTCTACAAACTGAATTTTAAAACATCCTTCATGACCCTCGACATGGCGCGTAAAGGCGGCAAACTCGAAAAAAAACCCAAGGGGATGAATCTCAAAGAACTCCAGGCCGAAATGAAGAAGCTTGAAAAGATGGGGGTCGACACCAAACCGCTCATCGCAGAATATCACCGCAAAATCTCATGGGCGCTTTCACCGCTACTTTTTATCCTGCTCGGATTCCCGGTCGCAGTCGTCACGCACCGCCGAGCCAAGACCGCCAACCTTTTATTAGCCGTCATGTTCGCCGCACCCTATTATCTGGTATCGATCGGCTGCCAAGCACTGGCCGCGCAGGGCATCGCGCGCCCGGATATCCTCATGTGGATCCCTAACATCATCGGCGGGATCATTGTTTTCATCCTGAATTATAAACTATGCGAATCCTAGACCGTTACATCCTCATTTCGATCATCAAGATGTTCCTGGCAGCGATCCTGCTATTCGCATTCCTTTATATCCTGATCGATGCCGCAACACACCTGGACGATTTTATCGCCAATAAAGTCCCCACCGACATTGTCATCGGTTATTACGCTTCGTTCTTCCCTGTGATCTTTGTGCAGACATCTCCCGTCGCCTGCCTGCTAGCCGTCCTGTTCACTTATAGCGGCTTGAACAACAATAATGAGATCATCGCGCTGCGTGCCAGCGGCCTCAATTACCGCAAGATCACGCAACCGGCGATCATATTCGGACTTATCGTGACCGCCATGGTATTTCTCGTCAACGAACGCTTTGCCCCGCAAGCCGCCATGCTCGCCCAAGAAATTAAGAAAGGAAAGATCGAAGTCAATGAAAAGACCCGGTCCGAAAAACCAGCGTCGATCAAATATCTTTTCTTTTACGGCACGAACAACAAACTTTTCTTCATTGATGAATTCGACCCGGGGACAAAAACCCTGACAGGCGTTACCGTTATCGGACAAGACCAGAAACAACGGATGAATGAAAAGGTCACGGCCTTCAAAGGACAATGGACCGGCAGTGAATGGAAGCTCTTCAACTGCCAGATCGCGACCTATGATCCTGAAGACCCGACCACCACACACGATGTCCAGTTCTTCAAGGAAAAAACATTCAGCTTCAACGAATCTCCGGATGATCTCATGAAACAGCGGCTGAACGTAAGCGCCATGAACATCAAACAGACCAAAGCTTACATCAAGCGTTTCAAAGCCAGCGGCGCGATCGTTGCGCTCAACAACCTCAAGGTCGACCTGCACCAGAAGATCGCCTATCCTTTCGCGTGCATTGTCATCATCTTTGTAGGATTACCTTTCGCACTCGTAACCGGAAAACGTAAAGGCCTTACCTTTGCCTCCGTGGGCATCGCGCTTTCCATTGGATTTCTTTTCTATGTGGTCAATGCTGTGGGGCTCGCCCTTGGAAAAGGCGGCGCGCTCCCGCCGTTCGCAGCCGCATGGCTAGCGCCAGTACTCTTTACGGCAACAGGCATTTATCTGGTCAGGAAATTGTTCTAGGAGCTCGCCACAACCGACGTTTGATCATCCACCGCAGCAGATAACCCAAAAAATGCAGGCAGATCACCGGCAGGACGTATACCGATATTCACAGGGATCAAGCCCGGTGCAGCCTCAAACTGAGCAAAGATCGCAGGATCAATCGCATTAATTTTAATACTCCCGTCGCCTTTAATCGACATGTTCATCCCGGCAGGATCAAGATCAATACCGCCATACTCAACATGGGCAACATCTAAACTGCGTAAATAATCCAAACTTTCACTATAAACGCCCATGATCTGATCGCGAACCCCCTGGCCCTGAAGATCCACCGCATCGATCATATCACTTAAAAGCTCAGGAGATAATTCCCGGACAAACTCGATCTGTGCCTCACGGATATCTTCCTCGGCCAATGTCTCATAAAATCTTTTATTGCGGTGCCAACCTTCGGTCATCATCTGCTTGAAATGCTCAACACCGAACGACAATTCACTGCCCATCTGTCCCTTGATACCCCCGGTCCCGGTGTACATGGCCGAACCGCCGAAATCAATCGCGACCTTCCCATCCTTTGTATTAAGATAATTTTCTTCGGTCCCCCTGTCACGGTCCTGGATGAAAGCCGCGGCAACAAATTCCAAAGCTAACAATTTCTTGTCCTGATAAGGATCAAGCCCGCCTACAGATGAACCTTCTACCCAACTTGAAGCTATCCCCTTACGGCCATTAACATCAACAACGACCATTTCATCCACCACAGGGATACCAACCTGCCGATAGATCATCCAACTCAGCCACTCTGCACGCATCCGGTCCTCATTCTCATAAAACTTGACATAATACGGCTTCCCATCGATCTTAGCCATGCCGCCTTCCTGGGAACCTTTCCTGCCGCTCTCAAAATCCGTCACAACCACAGAAGCAGTACGCGACCGCCAAAACTCCTGTATTTCTCCTTTATCTGCATCCAAAGCCTTGCCGGCCTTAATATCTGCCTGGGTCACTTGATAAGTTAAACCCTTGTTGGCCGCCTTCATTTTCTCCTGCTTCATCTTATCAACAGCCGCACGGGCTTCAGCTACAACCTCTTTTACTTTCTCCAACATTTCGGTACCATTTTTTCCGTCATTGCTATTAACTAAATTCTTGAACGTCTGCGGATAATCCGGAAGCCCATTATCTTTCCACGCCAAGAACATATAAAAAGGCCCTTCATTCAACAAAAGATTGAACGCTTGAAAATACACAGGATCAATGCTGTCACTGGCAATATGTGCCTGGATATCTTTAATATCACCTTCACCGATAAGATAATCTTTAGAGATCTCATTAAGATGGTCCACAAAGATCGATGGTACTTGAAGCTCATCGACTGTAAAATATCTATTGTCAATTTTGCCAGACTTAAACTTCTTTTCCATCATCTTGCGTAAGAGCGGCCCCGTCTTTTGCCACATATAATCCCGATGATCTTGCTCGGCCTTGGCCCTTACACTAGGATCAACAGACCCACGGACCATATCCCATGCACCTACTCCTAGTGCCACAAAAGGAGTCGCAGCTCTTGCACCCACTACGGCAAGATTCTGCATAAATTCCGATGTTCCTTCCTCAAGGTTAAACGTTGTAACACCATTGCTTATCTTGATCAAAAGCCTTTTTTCACCATCTTTCCATGACCAGCCCAGCTCAACATCCATCTTAAAACCATGGTTCTCAAATGTTACAGTGACCGTCCCTGTCTGAAAAGGATCCCGTAATTTATCCTTGGACGATTGATCCATCGACCAGCCATTGTTCGTATAATCCATGAACGGGCCAATAAAATCAGACCATTCATTCATTGTCATCATACTTGTTTCCGGCTCCTGTAAATTGATCCCCTGTTTAAGATTTGGCTGCCCATCTTCTCCCACCATATAAACATTCAATGCCCCAACATTAATACGATCATTTAAGAAATTCGTAAACTTCTGAACAATCTGGCAAGAACCAAGGATCTTCCCATCTGAACCAAGTAAATTAACTATTGTTTCTATACCTTCCGGATTGCCGCTTTTCTCGTGGCGCTGGATCCACAGCGATCCAGCATCCCCGATCTCAAAACCCGTCTTTTCCTTGAACAACTTTTTTAAGCCACTCAATTTGTCATTGAATATCTTCATATGTTTCTGAGCTGCAGGATGGGACGGATCAATGCGGTCATCCTGGCCCGCAAAAGATACTTTAGCCCAAGCATCGATTGTCGCATTTGTAAACTCAGCAATCCTGGGTGCTGTCACTTGCGCCGCCCCCGTACCCTGATCTTGAACAGGCGCAACAATGGATTGTGCCTGACCAAGGGCATTGGATGCCAATACAATAAAAGATGCAATCACCAAGCCTTTATAAAATATAGACCTAACCTTTTGAAGCAAAGGTTTAAATGATACTACCTTGAACATCTCTGCAGCATTGACACCGCCGGAGAAATACTTCCTGGGGATCGTCTCCTGCGTGTACTCATCAACCTCTTCTTTAATATAGCTATAAACCCCCTTCTTAAATGCCGCCACATACTGTGCCCAGATCTTCTCACTTTCTTTCTTGTCCTGAATATCCACGCCCGCAACCTTATTCCTGTCAGCATAAACCTGGCTAAGCACGCTGTCCTTAAGACGTTTCTTGTACCACACCGACAAGATCAAAGATTGATACACCTGCCGCAATTGCGTAAAGTTCTTGCCCTCATTGACCTCTTTCTCGATCAAAGGGATCATGATCTCACGCATAAGTTGTTTGGTCATATCAGCGGTCGGCGAAACGCTTGAGCCATCGGTCGCTTGCACATTCGACATCGCTAAATAATCGCTTTCAAGCATGACCTTCAAGTGACTCTCACCCACGAACGCCACACCTTGATCCTCGTAAACTTCCGCCTTATCAGGCGTAATCCATACCTTGTTGAAGGTATCGACAGGGACATCCGTGGTACCATAAGCACTGTAAGCCTGTGAATAAACCTTAGCCCAAAACACCTTGCCCGCCTCACCTTCGGGATACATCAAAGAGGACGTGATCTGCTTAAGGATATAATCTTGACTCAAAAGATCCCGACCCATTTCCGTCATCCCGAATGACTCAGGAATAATGCGGTCGCTTTCATAAGGGGAAAGATTGACCCAAAGGTCTTTTTCAGGAGTCGTTACCGCCGCAAGAAAATACCGCACCAGCCGCGTCGATTCATCCTTGAGCGCATCCCCCTGCAAACCGCTGTCACCGGGATCAACAACAAAATCAAACTTGAAAGGATTCTGCGGATCAACCTTCATCCCACGTAAAACAACAGGCGTAAAGGAGGTGCTTAAACCGACCATATTCCCAGGTATCGGAAGCAGGCTTACACTCTGAGCATAAGATGGCGGCACAACACTCGTCAATACGAATGCGGCAAGCGCAATATAAGCTGTCATCTTGGTCAATATCTGGCGCATTTACTACTCCTTTAGACAAGACAAAACCAAAGATCCATATAATAAGTATACACTACGCAGCAATAAAAAAGCGCCTCCCGGACACATACCCGGAAAACGCTTTCTTGAAAAAACCTAAACTGTTGTTAAATAGAGTCTTTAATGCGTCTTTTAATATACTAAATAAAAGAAATCATACCCGGCGACCTTGACAAGAATTAAATATACCTGCGCGACAAGCGATTACCCAAATTACAAACGATCTCATAGTTGATGGTGCCAGCCCACTGAGCTAGCTCATCTGCACTGATCACAGATTTGCCCTGACGTCCTAACACCACAGCTTCATCCCCGATCTTAACCTTGTCCGCACATAACGCGAGCGAAATATCAACAATGGTCTGGTCCATGGTCACGCGCCCCAAGACAGGACATGGAACCCCATTAATGAGAACATAAGCCTTGTTAGAGAACGCACGCAGATACCCGTCACTGTAACCGATCGATATGACAGCCGCCGGAATATCCTGAAGAGCTTTGAACGTATGCCCGTAACTGACACCGGAGCCACGATGAATGGTCTTAACAAAAAGGACCGTAGCCTTAACGGTCATGGCTGGCTTAAGTGAAATGATAGGGCGCATTTCTTCGGCAGGATAAAGCCCGTAGAGCGAAACTCCCGGACGAACAAGATTGAAAAATCTGTTCCTGTATCCACCCAACCCCATACTGTTGGCCGCGTGCAAATAAGTGAACGCGATGCCATCTTCAATGAGATCCGCTACAACATTAGAAAAATCATGCATTTGCTCACGGGTGAAAGCTTCATCCGTATCCGCAACCGGAAAATGTGTGAACAATCCTTCGATCTTCAGATGTTTCAAGCCTGCGATATCGCGGATAAAATGCGCCGCATCCTTATGCCAAACACCCAGACGCCCCATACCTGTATCGATCTTCACGTGCACAGGGACAATTTTTCTGGCCCGTCGGGCACATGTATCCAGATCCCGCGCAAACTCACGGGTGCAAACAGCCGGGGTCAGATTATATTTAACAAGATGTGGAACGAGATCCGGCATGGTCGTTTCAAAAAGAATGATGCGATGCTTGCATCCGCTCTGACGCAATGCCACGGCCTCCTGGGCATTGGACACCGCAAAGAACCTGCCACCTTCTTTAGCGATCGCCTTCGCCACCTCAACCATGCCATGACCATAGGAATCTGCTTTTACGACAGAGAGGATATCTACCTGATGTCGCGCCTGAGGTTCAAGTTGATCATGTGCCAAAGCCTGGATCTGATGAAAATTATGACGGATAGCACCTAAGTCGATCTCAACCCAGGCCAGCGGCTTGGGCGCACGCAGTGCACGCAACGAAGAAAATATCATGAATGACCCTTATCTTTTCCATCCTTATGCCCCGAAACCTGACAATCTTCCGGATACAAATAAAGAGGCGCGAGCGTTTCGATCTTATCCACTTCACCCTTGAGAAGTCGCTGATACCCAATGCGTGCAAGCTCCTGGGCCTTGGGCAGCCAATGCTTCTCAACCTCAAACACGGGCGTGAACTTCTCCGCCGTAACCATAATACGGTCACGGTACCCGGGAATAGCATCCCCGATGAAGACAACCTCGCCTTCCAGGCCTTCAAGGACTTTTTCGATGGGCTCAAGTTGATATTCCCGGCGACGCACCAGCGTGCCGTCTTTCTTATCATACAGCGAACTGTAAACCATGCCGCGGCGGGCATCATTGATGACACAAACCTGTAAAACTTTACGAACACGCGACGTGCGCACATTCATCGCGATAGCATCCAGACTCGAAACACCCACGACCGGCTTCATCGTCACCATCACAAACGCCTTGAGCATGGAAAGTCCCACGCGCAAACTGGTGAACGAGCCCGGACCAAGCCCGACCACAAAACCATCCAGATCTGTTAAACGCACATTGGCCTTGGCCAAGACGCGCTCAATATCAAAGGTGATGGTCATGGAAAGATCCTTGCGCGGACGAACATTGCGGCTGGCAATGGTCTTGTCTCCGTCGCTGACAGCGAGGCTCAAATGCTTGGTGGATGTATCAACCGCCAATATCTTCATAGTTTAACCTTCGCTAATCTTGCCTTTAAACTTTTGCCCTGGACCGTGACCCTGATCTCACGCTTATCATCTCCCGCATGTGTTAATGTCACATGCCAATGATCCTTGGGCAATAGTTCTTCAAGGCGCTCTGACCACTCAACCACCGTGATCCCGTTACCATAAAAGAATTCTTCATAGCCCAAACCGCCAAGATCAGCCACGCTGATACGATAAAGATCAAAGTGATAAACCGGCACCTTGCCTTCATAAATATTCATGAGCGTAAATGTCGGGCTATGCACATGCTCAGGCGCTATGTTAAGCCCCTGAGCCATCCCCTTGACAAAGGCCGTCTTGCCGCTGCCAAGATCTCCAAACAAACACACCATGTCGCCCCGCTTTAAAACTTTGGCGAACTTCGCGGCCAATGCCAGGGTCTCTTCATATGCATGCGTGACACGACGGATCATAGCCATTTCAAAAATGCCGGTAGCCCTTGACTTCAACCGCCTCCACTTGAGAATTCGCCCTGACCATACAAAAACCTTCTCGCCGAGGACGCACCACACCGATCGGATAGAACCGGAATTTCTCCGGACCTTCATATTCTAACAATTTCTTGGCCCGTGCGGAAGGCATTGTGAAAAGTAATTCGAAGTCCTCCCCATCGGTCAAGGCCCGATCGACGCTAACACCACGATGACGCGGGATCAGTTTTTCTTCGATGAGCGCGCCCACACAACTGGCTTTAAGGATATGCGCCAGATCCCCGGCCAAACCGTCAGAAAGATCCATCATCGCGGAAGGCTTGAATTTCCCGACCAGAAAACGTGCTTCCTTAACACGCGGCGTGAATTTCAAATGCCGGCCCGACTTAAATGATCCGCCCAAAGGCCCTGATACAAAGATCCAATCGCCAGTACGCGCCCCTTGCCGACGGATCAGTTTGCGTTTCTCCACCTCTCCCAAAAGAGCAATGTTCACAACCACTTTATCCGAACGCACCGTATCCCCGCCTACAATGCTCACACCAAAAGCACGGGCCACAGCCCACATGCCGGCGTAAAGGCCCTTGACATAACTGGCGCTGATATTCCCCGGCACCCCTAAAGACACGACCGCAAATACCGGCTCTCCGCCCATGGCCGCGATATCACTCAAATTACATGCCAGCGCTTTATGACCCACAGATGCAGGGCTCATGCGCAGTGAAAAATGCACATCCTGCACCAGCATATCTGTTGTAAAAAGCAAATACCGCCCACCCTTAACCTTCAGGACCGCAGCATCGTCGCCAATACCCTTGACCACCCGCTGGGAAAGATTCTGGAAGCGCTTGAGCGATTCAATGAGTCCAAATTCTCCAAGATGCGAAAGTTTTGTCATAAGACTTTCAAAATATTCTTTTTATACGGCTTACGGCCGGTCTGACTGTGACCGGCACTCCGGCCCAAACTCGCTACGCTCGCTCTTTCGGGCCTACGGATGATCCCGTACTCGGTCACGATCCCTGAGATCAATTCATGAGGGGTGACATCAAACGCTGGATTAAAAACAGCCACATCTTTCGGCGCCGTCAGACGTCCCGCAAAATTCCTGACCTCATCCGCAGAACGCTCTTCAATAGGAATACACGCTCCTGTTTTCATCTTAAGGTCAAACGTTGTTCTGGGCGCCACCACATAAAACGGCACCTTGTGATACCGTGCAAGGATCGCCAACATGTATGTGCCGATCTTGTTGGCCGTATCTCCATTGGCCGTAATACGGTCAGCCCCTGTGAAAATCATATCGACGCCTTTATTCTTCATGACAGAGGCCGCCATATTATCGCAAATGAGAGTCACATCGATCTTGTTCTTCTGCAATTCCCATGCCGTTAAGCGCGCACCCTGCAAAAGAGGCCGGGTCTCCAGTGCATACACTTTGAACTTCTTACCTGCCGCTTGGGCCGCATACATCACACCCAACGCTGTGCCAAAGTCTCCGGTGGCCAAGCCGCCGGCATTGCACACCGTCATAAGTGTCATACCATTCTTGACGAGCTTCGCGCCATGATCCCCCATGGCCCGGCACACCGCAAGATCCTCCTCATAAATAGTCAGAGCCTCGGAAAAAAGAACTGCCTTCAAGGCATCAACGGAAAGATGCGGATTCTTCTCGGCCAAGCCGCGCATCTGCGTCAACGCATGAAAAAGATTCACCGCCGTCGGACGGGAGGTTGCAAGATGGTCGCACACTTTCCCGACAAAGCGAATAAAGACCGCGGTATCCCCGCCCTTAAATGTTTGCACACCGAGAATGACGCCAAACGCGGCCGCGATCCCTAACGCGGGAGCTCCACGAACTTTAAGCGTCTTGATCGCATGCCAGAGCGCATCGACATCATGGCAATCCAGATAAACAAGCTTCGTCGGAAGCTGTGTCTGATCAATGATGCGCAGCGAATGTCCTGACCAGCGAATGGTTTCTACGGGCATGCCAACCCTTCTTTATTGTTTCTCGACTTCGATCCGTGGAAATAACGGAGGATGTGTCTCAAGCTTTGTCCCTGCCTTAAGCCCACCCCAGGCCAAACCTGTTCCTTGCGCGCCCAGGATCTCAAGCACACGCTCTGCTTTCTGTGGCATAACAGCACGCAACAAGACAGCGCTCAAACGCAGCGCTTCCGTTGCAACATAAAGCACACGCCCCGCCGACGGAAGATCCGTCTTTGCAAGTTTCCACGGTGCCTGGACTTCCATATACTTATTAACGGCACGGATCAAATTCATGATCTCATTGATGGCCGCATCAACCTTGTATTCTTGCAGCAAAGCCTGGACTTTAACACCCAGCGCCTCACCCTGACGCACGATCTCGAGGTCCGCCGGCGTCGGCTCAACGCAAGGCGGCACAACACTTTCAAAATACTTGCCGATCAAACCAGAAACACGATTCAAAAGATTCCCAAAGTCATTGGCAAGATCGCTGTTATAACGTTTAATAAAGTTCTCAGGCGTAAAATTGCAGTCCGCTCCCAGGACCATCTCGGCCATAAGATAATAACGCACCGCATCAACGCCATGCTGTTCGATCAGATCCAGCGGTTTGATCACATTGCCCAGTGACTTGGACATCTTGCTGTCACCGATGAGCCACCAGCCATGAGCAAAGATCGTTTCCGGCAAAGGCAGATCGAGTGCAAAAAGCATGGTCGTCCAGTAAATGCAATGCGTGGTCAGGATATCCTTGCCAATGAGCTGCACCGATGCAGGCCACCAGTGCTTGAATTTCTGCTCATCCGTGCCATAGCCGGGTGCTGTAATGTAATTGATCAGCGCATCGAACCAGACATACGTCACATAATCGCGGTCAAACGGGATCTCGATCCCCCAACTCAAACGCGACTTCGGACGCGAAATGCAAAGGTCCCCCAAAGGCTGACGCAAGAACCCCAGCATCTCATTCTTGCGGTGTTCGGGACGAATGAGCTGCGGATGATCTTCAATATATTTGATCAAACGCTCTTGATACTTACTCATTTTAAAGAAATAATTCTTTTCCTTGATGGTCTTCACTTCACGGAACTGGCCTGACTCGGCTTCTTTCTCCGTTATAAAACGCTCCTCCGCAACGGAATATAAACCCTCATATTCCTTCTGGTAAATATCGCCCTTGTCATACACGCTCTGAAGGATCGCCTGAACAACTTTCACGTGACGGCTTTCCGTCGTCCGGATAAAATCATCATGACTGATCTCAAGACGGGTCCACAGGTCCCGGAACCGTGGCGCCAGATCATCGCAATGGGCCTGCGGCGCCATACCCCGCTTCTGTGCCGCCTGCTCTACCTTCTGACCATGCTCATCTAAGCCTGTTAGAAAAAAGACATCATCACCCAACTCTCGGTGAAATCGCGCCAGCACATCCGCAAGGATCGTCGTATAGGCATGCCCGATATGCGGGGCATCATTGACGTAATAGATCGGTGTTGTAACGTAAAACTTATTCTTTGACATCAGGCTCACTCTTTACATCTTCGGGTTTAGGAATGCTCATTTTAACGATCTTGCCATCACCAAGGTCCACAACAACCATCCGCTTTAAAATATCCAGATTTATGACCTTGCCTTTTCCATCCGGCGTCTGGATCTTGCCGCCCATCTTGGGAAGACCCTTGTTCAGTTCGCGATAAACATTGTATTCATACGCCATGCAACATTTGATACGGCCGCACACACCCGAGATCTTCGACGGATTGAGTGGTAGTGCCTGCTCTTTGGCCATCTTGATCGACAACTGGCTGAAATCCTTGATGAAGGAAGCACAGCACAAATGCTGCCCGCAAACACCATATCCCTCGATCATCTTCGCACGATCGCGCACGCCGATCTGCTTGAGTTCAATGCGCACACGAAATACCTTGGCCAACTCCTTGACCAGATCCCGGAAATCCACACGGCCTTCCGCCGTAAAATAAAAAATGACCTTGGACCCGTCGAATGCGAACTCGCACGAAAGCATGTTCATCTCAAGCTTGAGTTCCGTGATCTTCGAAATGCACACATGCAAAGCATCCTTCGCCTTGGTCCGGTTATGCTCGATCTGACGCATATCACCTTCGGTCGTCTTACGGATGATCTTGCCTGAACTGAAGAATTTCTTTTCCGACTCGAACTTCGGCACACAACGTGAAGAGACGCGGCCGAACTCCGTGCCGCGATCCACCTCAACGATCACATGATCACCCCGGCGACAATCGATATCCCGGTCATCCACATAAATCGCCGGACGATATTCGCCCAAGCGGACTTGGATCAACTTACCCATTTAATACTCCTTTATTACGATGTAGGGGCGATTCATGAATCGCCCCCTACGCATCAAGACACCAACATTTCCCTGACAACAGTCAGGACCACCTTCACATTCTGATTTCCATCAATACGACGGATCGCATCAGACACACGATCCGCATATAAAGCCAGATCCTCTGGCATATGGCGTTCTGCAAAACGCCGGATCTCAACCTGACGATCACGATTAACAATCTTATCCAAACCACCCGCCTTGATGAATAAGGCATCGCGGCACGCCATAAGAACAATATTCAAAGCCTCGCGCGCTGTGTCACGATCAACACCCGCGACTTTTACGAAATTCTCCGTATCCCCCATACCCAGAAATGCATCCAACACAACACACCGACGATCCAGAAAGTCCTGACCCAATTCCAGCGCCCGCCCCGGGCTTCCCTGACCAAATGCAGCGAGTACAACAGCATCATCTGAATTCACTTCATGCTGACTCTTTAAAAGTTCTGCCAGTGCAAGGTTCGCCATAACCGGAAAACGGACCATCTGACAACGCGAACGGATGGTCAACAAAAGGGCATCCGGCACAGCCGTAGTTAAAATGAATACCGTGCCCGGCCTTGGCTCTTCAAGTGTTTTTAAGAACGCATTCGCCGCCGCCTCATGGATCAGTTCCGCATTCTTAATGACCGCGAACTTAACCGACGCTTCCATCGCCCTGTATTCAAGCCGCTGCATGAGCACCCTGATCTGATCAATGCTGATGCCCGTCTTATCCTCGGGCTTTTCAATGACCATGATATCCGGATGATTCGCTCCCGCGATCTTATGGCAAGACGCGCAATCGCACGCGACCATATCCATGCTTTTCTTCAAACAATTGACCCGCTGGGCCAGGGCCATTGCCGTCTCATACTTGCCGATACCTTTGGGCCCCACAAATACATATGCATGCGCCAAACGCCCGCTCACCTTAAGCTGGACCAACTGGGATAAAATCTCTTTATTAACAATAGGACCCACGCCCTCATCCGATCTTCAATAATTTTTCAACATGCGTACGGATCGTCATAAAATTCTCTTCTTTGCTCCTTCGCCCATCGATCACGACGACACGCTCAGGCTCACTTTGCGCGATCTGATGGTAACCCGCACGCACCCGCTCATGATATTCCATGGAGCGCAGTTCAATGCGGTCACGTTCCGTCCCGCGACGACGCAAACCCTCTTCGGTCGGAAGGTCCAAAAAGAACGTCAAGTCCGGCACGATCCCTTTTGTCGCGAACAAACCCATCGCCTTGATCGTGTCAACAGACACGCCGCATCCGTACCCCTGATAGGCAACGGTCGAATCCAGGAACCGATCACAAACAAGGATGGTTCCCTGACTTAGCTCAGGAATAAGCACTTCTTCAACCAGCTGGGCGCGTGCGGCCATATACAAAAGTGTCTCGCACTCCTTGTTCATCTGCGTATTTTTCCTATCAAGAAGGATCTCACGCACCTTTTCACTGATCACAACTCCGCCCGGTTCACGCAAAAGTTTCACCGGAAAACCCTGCGCGGTTAAATGATCCACAAGGAATTTCGATTGTGTGCTCTTGCCACAACCTTCAGACCCTTCGAACGTGATGAACTTACCTTTCAACATCATACCGTCCCCGTACGTGAAGGCTCAAACCAACTCTCAAGCCGACACTCTTCCTTGTCGCGGAATGACCCGCACGCAATAAAAATGATATCAATGATCCACCAAACGCCAAGGCCGCCGGCCGTGCACAGCATCAAAAGACCCGTGCCGACCTTACCAACATAAAATCGATGAATACCCAAATACCCGAGAAAAAAACATAACAACAAAGCGATCAACCTTGATCGCGGAGAAATAAGAACCTGTTCCATGCCAGCACCTCTTTTATGCGTACACAACAGCTTAAGATTTTATCCAATGGCGAATCGTTTTAATCTGGTCACCAGCTTGTCTCTTTACATCCTCTGGATATCCGTCACCAGTAAACTTCTCAAAGAAAGCGATGGTCTTTAATCTCCCCGTCGCAATGATCTGGGCCGCATCATGTATGAACATGCGCTTGGAATCATTATCAAAGCAGGCCACTTTTCCCAAACAAGCCTGCCATTCCCGCTCAACAACGCGCATCAATGCCGACGTATATCTATCATCGCACGCAGATCCTTCACATAAACAACCCCGAAGGATCCAGATCGCCGATTTCTTGTCCGGATATCGGGTGTCCGGATCTTCGATCACGCTCAAGAGCCGATCAAGATACGGCATGAAGAACCGCTGATACTCAGAAAACCCCTGCGGCGGACGGTATTCATTGTACGAACCCATAAGCTCAACGATCCGCACAAGATCCATCTCATGCCCATCAGCAAAGAATTCATCCATCAGCTTACGCTGATCTTCACTGGATAATCCATGACCCTCATGCCGCAACCAGCTAAGGCATGCATTTCTCACAGTGACAGGATAGGTCCTGTCAAAAATAACATCCCGACAAATAACCGGACGTTCGGCTCCAGCTTTCAACACCTGGTTTGAACGCGCATCGGGTTGCTGAACAGAAAGACTCACGCTTTGCAAAAGCGCATAAACATTATTAAACCGCTCATCCTTAACACCTTCCGTAAAACGCACATCTTTCACCGTCCCAACCCCGTCAACCTTATATTTGAACGTCATGGCCCCGCTTTTCCATCCCGTATGGAGCATAGGAACAATATACTCGTTCTTCAGCTGCAAAAAACCCATACGATCGAGCTTATTCCAAAAGATGCCAAACTCTTCCAACGACATACGGCCAATAAAAACAGCCGTGGGCTCATAATGAGACTCAACCCTTAATAGTGCAATCTCTGGGCCACTTTTTTTCAAAACAAATTGTGTCCCAAAATATGCTTCACAACCGCCGCCTTCATCCCACGTGATTAAAACGGTTTCAGGCAGCGCCTGTGCCGCAAGAACAGGTCCCATCAATCCGAGAAAAAGTGCGAATGAAAATATAAGCGCCCTCCCAAACGACATCAGGATCTCCGCCATGTCTGCCCGGACTTGCCATCTTCGACCAGAATACCGCGTGCTTTAAGAAGATCGCGCAGTTCATCCGAACGTTTCCAATCCTTTGCCTTACGCACCTGGGCGCGTTCATTCACAAAGGCCTCATCTTCAGCAGACAGGCCTGAAACAGCCTCTTCCAACTTCATCCCCCAAATACTCTCGAGGATCTCACGCAAAAACTTGCCCGCCAAATGCACGCTGCCTTCAAAATAATCGTCCTGTTTACCATCGTCAATAAAACGATTGGTTGCGGTCACAAGATCAAAGATATGCCCAAGGGCCAAGGCTGTATTAAAGTCTGCATCCAGCGCCTGAAGGATCTTCTCCTTCGCATCCAGAACGAACTCGACTTCATCCATTCTCACCGCCAGCTGGGGCTCCGGGATCGACTTGATCTTCACAAACAGATTCTTGAATTTGGCCATACCTTTTTCCATATCCCCAAGCTTATCCTCGGTATAATCAATGGAACTGGCATAATGCGTGGATAAAAAGAAAAGCTTCAGGGCATTGACCGTGTGCTTTTTCAGCGCATCTTGCACCGTAATAAAATTTCCCAACGACTTGGACATCTTCTGACTGTTGATCGTCAAAAGCCCATGATGGATCCAAAGCTTGGCGAACGTTTTTCCCGTCAATGCCTCGGCCTGCGCGATCTCATTTTCATGATGCGGAAAAATAAGGTCGCGCCCGCCCGCGTGGATATCCAGCGTCTCAGTACCCAAATGCTTGATGCTCATGCAGGAACATTCAATATGCCATCCCGGACGGCCTTCGCTCCAAGGACTGGGCCATGACGGCTCACCTGGCTTAGCCTTCTTCCACAAAGCGAAATCCAAAGGATCTTCTTTTTTCTCGTCTTTATCGATGCGCACACCTTCGAGCATTTTATCAACACTCTGCCCCGACAATTTTCCGTAACCCGGAAAAGAACGCACACGGAAATAAACGTCACCTTCCGAGGCGTAAGCATGCCCTTTCCCGATCAAACCTTCAATATGCGCGATCATCAGCGGAATATTCTCGGTTGCCCGCGGCTCAACATCCGCCGGGCTCACGCCCAAATCGGCCATGTCCTTATAATAAAGATCAATGTTCTCTTTGACCACAGCGTCAAACGTCTGGCCAGTTTGATTTGCTTTGCCAATAATCTTGTCATCCACATCCGTAATGTTACGTACAAACTTGACGTCATAACCACGGTAGCGCAAATATTTCACCAGCGCATCGAACGTATACAGCGAACGCGCATGCCCGATATGACACTTGTCATAGACGGTAACCCCGCACGAATACATATTGATCTTCACCGGAGCATCCGGCAAAGCCTGGCGATTCTTAGTAAGCGAATTATATAATTCCATAAAAACATTCCTTAACAATACTTAGCGCCTTAACGATCTGCGGCTTATGGACGCCGCTCAACAGAGAGCGCCTTTTTCTGACAAGAAAGGTAAGTCGCTCTCTCATTCGCGGCTTTCATATGCCGCAGATCGATTAAAACATCTTACTTAGAGCGCTTCTCCAATTCATCCATGCGCTTATTGATTTCTTCAATGTCCTGCATCACAGGGTCCAGGATCTGCGCATGCGCCAGCTTCTTATCGATCTTCTCGCCGTCCTGCTTGGTCACATGTCCGGGTACGCCCACAACCGTCGTGTTCGGCGGCACGGCATTAAGAACCACCGCATTAGCACCAATATAAGAATTACTGCCGATCTCAATATTCCCCAGGATCTTGGCACCCGCACCAACAACAATATTGTCCCCCAACGTCGGATGACGCTTCCCCGTTTCTTTCCCCGTTCCACCCAGGGTAACGCCCTGATAAAGGAGCACATTATTGCCAATGATCGAAGTTTCGCCAATGACAACACCCATGCCATGATCAATGAAAAGCCCCTGGCCGATCTGCGCCCCGGGATGGATCTCAATACCTGTCAGGAACCTCGCCAACTGGGATATCGCACGCGGAACGATCGGCATTTTCCATGTCCAGAACTTATGGGCGATACGGTGCAAAACGATCGCATGTAATCCGGAATAAAGGAACAAAACCTCTAACGTAGAGGTAGCGGCCGGATCTCTTTCCTGAACCCCTTTAACTTCTTTATAAAAGAAGACCAGTGTGATGATCCAAAAAAACAAAACACTATAAATAATGAACATCATAAGAACCCCCTATTAGCCTACGATGTAGGGGCAATTCATGAATTGCCCCTACCCCTTCGCAAAGACGCTGTCGCATACGCAGCCATGCCCTGTTTAGCTCCGACAAACCCAAGGCCTTCATTGGTCGTCGCCTTAACATTGATACGCAATGCATCCAGACCCAATGCCCGAGCCATGCACGCACGCATCTGTTTTTTATACGGTTTGATCTTCGGCTCTTCCGCCAAAAGCACAGCATCAATATTAACGATCGTAAAACCCGCCTTAGCCGCCATGGCCCCGACCTGTTTGAGCAATACAAGGCTCGAAACATCTTTATACTTACGGCTCGTGTCAGGAAAATGCTCCCCGATATCCCCCAAAGCCGCCGCACCCAGAATGGCATCCATGATCGCATGCAAGATCACATCCGCATCGGAGTGCCCTTTGAGCCCACGCGCATACGGGATCTTCACTCCGCCGAGAACAAGCTTGCGCCCATCCACCAGCTGATGCACATCATAGCCAATGCCGCAGTAGAATTCAGATGCATGTTTGAGTAACGACATTTCCCCCCTTGATCCCTCCCCACACTCGCTTCGCTCTTGGGGGAGGGAGATCTAATCTAAACTATGCCATCGTTTGTTGTAAAAATGCCTTCGCGATCAAGAGATCCTCAGGCGTTGTGATCTTAATATTTGTATACGCCCCCATAAATACACTCACTTTAACCCCGATGCGCTCAACCAGCGTCGCATCATCGGTCGCGCCATCACGATCCTCGGCATAAGCCCGCGCCAGAACCTTACGATCAAAGACCTGCGGTGTCTGTACTTCCCACAAAAGATCACGGTCAAGGGTCTCTGTGACCGTCATGGACTTTGGATCAACCCCTTTGATCGTGGGCTTAACAGGCACAGCCGCGATCGCCGCACCTGTGATCTTAACCGCATCGATCGCAGCGGCAATGATCCCAGCTGTTACCAACGGCCTAACAGCATCATGCACCATCACAACATCCGCCGCAACGCCGAGAAACGCGAGGCCATTACGGACCGACTGTGTGCGCGTATCTCCGCCGACGATCACAGCTTTGACTTTCTTCAATTTATGAATAAGAACCACATCCTGATAATCTTTAAGCCAATCACGATGCACAACTAAAACAATACCTTCCACACAAGCACATTGCGCGAAAACCTCAAGCGTGCGAACCACAACAGGCTTGCCCTCAAGATCCGTCAAAGGCTTGGGTTTTGCGCCGCCAAAACGTTCGCCCGTTCCCCCTGCGGGAATGATCGCCCAAACGCTCACCGGCCACCCATCTTGGCGAAGATCATACGGCCTGCCTGCGTTTGGAGGACCGACGTCACACTAACCTTGACCCGCTGTCCAAAATGACGACGGCCTTCCGTTACAACGACCATGGTGCCATCTTCCAAATAACCGACACCCTGACTCTCTTCCTTACCTTCTTTAACGATCAAAATATCAAGCTCCTCACCTGAAAACACAACAGGCTTAACCGCATTAACAAGGTCGTTCACATTCACAACATCCACACCCTGAATACTGGCCATACGCCCAAGATTGAAATCCGTCGTACACAAACGCGCTTCCATCATCTTGGAAAGTTTAACCAGCTTCAAATCCACACCGCCTTCTTCGGATTGAAGTTCATCTTCATGGATACGAATATCCATGTTCGTATCCTTTTGCATCGTCCGCAGAATTTCCATGCCGCGGCGCCCGCGCTGACGCTTGAGATCATCCTCGGAATCCGCCAAACGCTGAAGTTCATGCAAAACAAAACGCGGCACAACCAAACGGCCAGACAGGAAATGCGTCCGGTAAATATCAAATACGCGGCTGTCGATGATCGCACTTGTATCCAGCACCACAACGCCATCCTTCAGGTCTGTCCGACGAAACCGGACATACGGGATGATCAGATTAAACTCATCTTTACCCCGCAGCGCAATGACAGCGCCGAGATAAGAGAAAATGAGCGTGAGCACAACACGCACGGCAGACAAAATACTATCATGCAGCGGAATGAGCGCGATCGTATCTGCCACAAGCTTGGCCATGATAACGCCGAACAAAAGGCCGAACACTACCGACGAAAGCCCGCGCACCGACACGCGCTTCATGGTGATCTCCAAAAGGATCAGCAAAGAGCCTCCGACCAGGGCGATGAAAATACCCAAAAGCTCCCTGTTATAAACATTGCCGATCAAAAATCCCACCGCTCCGCTTAAGACAAGAAAGAAAATACGAATAAATAATAACGTCATGCTGTCTCCTTGGTTAGCCCTTCACAACATCTAAGGCTTCACGAACATTGACCACCGGTATAAGTTGCAATGTTTTAAGCTTGATCTCATTTTTGGACTTAAGATTGTTCTTCGGAACGATGCACCGCTTGAAACCCAATTTCTCTGCTTCATTCAAACGCAATACAAGATGAGACACACTCCTCACCTCGGAGGAAAGCCCCACTTCACCCAGCACCGCGGTATCCGCAGGTACGGGTTTATCCAAAAATGCAGATGCGACCGCAAGTGCCACTCCCAGGTCTGCCGCAGGATCCTCAACCCTTACACCGCCAACAATATTCAAGAAAATATCCTGATCTTCAAGCCTTAACCCGACACGTTTTTCCAACACAGCGACCAGAAGTGCAAGGCGATTCGCATCAAAACCCTGCGCCTTGTGGCGCACCATGCCAAAGGCCGAACGTGAAACCAAGCCCTGCACCTCCACCAGAAACGGCCTTGTCCCTTCCAGAATAGGAACAACAACCGACCCCGACGATTCTTTGGACCTTTCCAGCAAAAAGATCTCAGACGGGTTAGTCACCTCGGCCAGGCCGCTGGAGGTCATCTCAAACACACCCAGCTCATGCGTTGAACCAAAACGGTTCTTCACCGACCGGAGCACACGATAAGCCGAATAACGCTCTCCTTCAAAATAAAGTACCGTATCCACAATATGTTCCAGAACACGCGGGCCCGCGATCGCGCCATCTTTGGTGACATGACCAATCAGAAACATCGCGATACCCCTGGACTTGGCCAATTGCGTGAGCAAAGAAGCACACTCACGCACCTGACTCACACTGCCCGGGGATGAACCAAGCCCGGACTGATAAACAACCTGCACCGAATCCACCACGACGATCTGCGGTTCAAGCGTGTTAATGAATTCAATGACCGCGTTCACGTCGATCTGATTAACGATATAAAGGGACGCTGCGGGCGTCTTAAGGATCCTCTCCGCACGCATTTTTGTCTGCGCCGTCGACTCCTCACCCGAAACATAAAGAACTTTCAATCCCTGTCCGCTCAAAAGGCACGCCGCCTGCAGCGCGATCGTGGACTTGCCGATACCCGGATCGCCCGCAATCAGTGTTACAGATCCGACAACAAGCCCCCCGCCCAGCACGCGGTCAAATTCCCCCATCCCGGTATGATAACGCGCTTCATGCCCTCCGACGACATCCTGCAGTAAAACAGGCCGCTCGGTATTAGCCACAAGCCCGCGCGGAGAATCCGAAGCCGGAGAAACAATGTTCGTTTCTTCCACGAACGTGTTCCAGCTCTGGCATCCAGGACATTTGCCCAGCCAGCGGGTTGATTCCTGCCCGCAACTCTGGCAAACAAAAACTGTTTTCTGTTTTACCGCCATCATTTTCCTCTCGGACGATAGAATAACTTCCACGGATTAGCTTTAAGGTCCGCGGACAATTCATCCATGTTCTTAAATACACTGGGGTCCGTCAGGAATTTCCCAACTGTTCCCTGGCCATTACGAACATTATCCGTAACCGCCGCCACATTCGCGAGCATCGCGGTCCATGCCGCCTTATTAGCTTCCGTCAACACCCCGGTATTGATCCCTTCGGTCATCTTTGACAAATTAGCCAGTGTCGCAGCCAAAGCAAACTTGTTCGCATCGGTCAGGATGCCGGTATTAATGCTGTTTAATGTCGTTTCGACTTTACTCCCCAGGCTTCCCAGGGTCTTGGTGATCGTTTCCATGGGCACAGGATCCTCGCCCCGCACGGTCGTGCCCGGCACAAGCAGGACATCAGAACCTCCCGGCATGATCTCCAAATATTTCTCACCCAAAAGGCCAAGCTGATTGATCATAAACTTTGAATCCGCAGGAATGCTATGGCCCTTTTCCATCCAGACATCAACATTAACATCTGTCAAACGCGCCGCGCGGTCATACGCAACATGAATCTCGCGCACATGCCCTGCATCAACGCCCGCAACACGTACAGGCGCACCTTTCTTAAGGCCATTGGCGAACCGGAACATGACACTGTAACTTTCGCCTTTCTTAAAGACGGAGAAATCACTGATCGAAAATACAAACCCGACAAGACATAAGATCGCCACGAGGACGAAGGCTCCAACCCGGACTTCTAAATTTGATTCTTTAGGCATACCTGTTCTCCTTCAACCGTTACATGAGCTTACTTCACATGCCCGAACTTCATGCTTTCATCTTCCGTGATCGGACCGACCGCATCACCACTGATGAATTGCCGCACCACCGGATGACGCGAATTGCGGATCTCCTCAGGAGTCCCGTCGGCAATGACCTGCCCGTGATAGAACATCGCGATCGAGTCCGCGATCTTATATGCCGCATTCATATCATGCATGACCACGATCGAGGTGACCTTCAAACGATCGCGCATCTCGATGATCAATCTCTGGATCGCATCGGATGTGATCGGATCTACTTCACTCGTCGGCTCATCATAAAGGATGATCTTCGGCTCCATGCACAAAACGCGTGCCAGACTGACGCGCTTACGCATCCCGCCGGAAAGCTGGGATGGCATCATCTCTTCGATCCCGCTCATGCCCACCAGCGATAACGCATGCGCCACCCGTTGGCGTTTCTCAACCGCAGGCATCTTGGAAAATTCATCCAGCACAAAGCCGACATTCTCGCCGACATTCAACGAATCAAAGAGCGCTCCGCCTTGAAACACAAGCCCGATATTACGGCGTACCGCATCAAAATCACGATCAGACAACTGTGTGACATCCACGCCATTGATCTTGATCGATCCGCTTTCCGGACGAAGGATACCGATAATACTTTTTAAAAGAACACTTTTACCCGCACCCGAGCGGCCGATGACGACTTTGGTCTCACCTTCACGCACATGCAAATTAAGCCCATTTAAAACCTGGACCCTATCAAACGTTTTATATAAATCTTGTATCTCGATCATGTCCTTCATGAAAGAATTCTTCCCCTCGTACATCACGCATTAAACAAAAAATAGAATATGAACGTAAAGAAACAGTCGAACATGATAATCAGGATGAACGAACGCACCACCGACAAGGTCGTCGCACGGCCAACACCATCCGCGCCTCCTTTGACATTCAACCCCTCAAAACATCCGACCGTCGCAATGATGATCCCGAAGAACGCTGTCTTGGCAAGCCCGGTCACAATATCCTTGATCGCGAGCGAATCCGAGACCATGCTCCAATACATATGCGAACTGATCGACAACTTAAAATTGCAAATCAAAAAACCGCCGAAGATCCCAACGAGAACAGCAAAGATCGTTAATACGGGCAGCATCACAGCCAGTGCCAGAAAACGCGGTACCGCCAAATAACGCACAGGATCAGCCGCAAAAGCCTTAAGGGCATCGACCTGCTCCGTCACGACCATGGAGCCGATCTCCGCCGTGATCCCGGCACCCACCCGGCCTGCCACAATGAGCGCGGTCAAAACCGGCCCCAATTCCCGCGTCAGTGACACGGCGATCACATTGGGGATATAGATCTCTGCCGAAAGCTTGAGCATCATATACGCCATCTGAAGCGCAATGATCATTCCCACAAAAAGCGCCACAAGACACGCGATCATCAAACTGCCCGGCCCCACACGCCGAGCCTGCGAAAGGATCCGGTACGCCGAGAACGGCGGGGTGATAGCGGCGGACAGGATCCGCATCAAAAGAAGCGTCAGCTGCCCGACATAACGTAATAGCCCCTCAACGGCCAGAGTACTTTTTCGGATGATCATATGCCCCATATTCAAAACCCTATATGTTTTTCAAGACCAATGACCGCTTCACCCTGATTACGGCCGTCCGCATCCCCGCTGAAAAAAGATTTGAGCCGTGTCGCGTGGCCATCAGCCGTATTAAGACGAAAAGCCCATGTCCGTCCGCTCACATCATCCGAAACAATAAACTCGCGTTTCAACTGCCGGACCTGAGTCCCCAATCGCGACAGGTCACTCAGATCCAAAACGCCGCCAACCTTAAAACTTGGCCCGTCCGAAGACACCACCTTGCCATCCTGAAAATGAACAAGCGGATACGTCCCCTCAAAACGCAGATCGATCATCTCGTAACTTAGATTCTTCAACCGCCCGTTATACGCCGCAAGATGGCCGTTAACAACAGGCTTGCCCCAGGGGCCCTTTAACGTCAAAGCACCGGTCATGACCCCGCTTAATGGCGGAGTTTTTATCCCATGACCACGCAACATGGACCAGAACTCATCGAGATCAGCCGATAAAAGTTCAAGCGAAACATCCATATCATGCGGCGCCACAAGACTGATCTGACCATGGCCTGACAAAGCACCAAACCATAACGGATCGATCGTCAACCGTCGCTGTTTTAATGCAAACTTAATATGAACATCCCGCACGGGTTTATAATTAAGCAAGGTATAGCGCGTGGAAACCTCACCCACAAGTTCCCGACGTAAACGATCTGGCCCCACGAGTTCAAAACGTCCGCTCACAAGAGCGGCAACATCTCCCAGTGATGTCGACACATGACGGACATCTGCCTTAAAGTCATATCGATCTGCCGAAGGCCGCACGATCTCACAAACCACTATGCCCGCCCCTTCACGCCCCAAGGTGAGCTCAACTTTCGCGGCTTTAAGATCCACCATGCCTTCAAACGGGATCACCACCCGCGATAAAGCCGCCTCATCAGCCCAGGCGCACGCAGCAACGGCAAATGCCGTACATACGACGCACATAAGGATCATCCATACCCGATGCATAACTTGCATTATTTAAATGAACGCAAGTTTATCATTCTCACGGGTCACCGCGATCTTGCTCCCGTCTTTAAACGTGCCGGAGATCAAGGCCTCGGATAACGGGTCTTCCAAATAACGCTGAATGGTACGCTTTAAAGGCCTTGCACCAAACACAGGATCAAAACCTTTCTCAATAAGAAAATCGATCGCCTCCTGGGAAAGTTCCATCGTGATCGCCTTGTCTTTCAAACGTGTCCCCACCTCCGCGATCTCCAGCTGGATGATCTTGTACAGATGATCCTTAGTCAGCGGCTTGAACACAATGATATCGTCGATGCGGTTGAGGAACTCCGGCTTGAAATGACGTTTGACCTCGGTCAAAAGCTTGTCTTTCATTTTTTCGTACGTATCTTCTTCCGTACGCGTAGCAAACCCGAGCGAGCCCTGCTTCTTAAGCACATCCACGCCGATATTCGATGTCATGATGATCACGGTATTACGGAAATCCACCACACGGCCAAGGCTATCCGTCAAACGGCCTTCCTCCAGCACCTGTAAAAGGATATTGAACACATCCGCATGCGCTTTTTCGATCTCCTCCAAAAGGACGACCGAATACGGACGGCGACGCACTTTCTCGGTTAACTGCCCACCCTCTTCATAACCCACATATCCCGGCGGAGCACCCACCAAACGTGAGACATTGTATTTATCCATGTACTCGGACATGTCGATCTGAATGAGCGCATTGGCATCACCGAAAATGAACTCGGACAACTCGCGGGCCAAAAGCGTCTTGCCCACGCCCGTCGGCCCCAAAAAGATGAACGACCCGATGGGACGACGCGGATTCTTGATCCCTGCACGGGAACGGCGAACCGCACGTGCGATCGCATTGATCGGCTCTTCCTGCCCAATGACCTGCTTGTCCAGATACTGCTCCATCTTCAAAAGGCGTTCGCTTTCCTTTTCCTCGAGACGGACCAGCGGAACACCCGTCCACTGCGAAACAACGCGTGCGATCTCCTCTTCACCGATCGTCAAAGAAGCATCATCACGTTTCGCCATCCACTCCGAACGAGCCTTTTCCATGCGCTCACGCACACCACGTTCCTGATCACGCATGCTCGCGGCCTTTTCGAAATCCTGACGCTTGATATAACTTTCTTTCTCCTTACGAAGATTCTCGATCTCCTCTTCCATCTTTTTGATATCATCCGGCGTGACCATGGCCTTTAACCGTGCACTGGCCCCAGCCTCGTCGATAATATCCACCGCCTTATCCGGAAGGAACCGGCCGGAAATATAGCGGTCCGAAAGTTTGGCCGCTGCCTCCAGCGACTCATCGGAATATTTGACACGGTGATGCGCTTCATATTTGTCACGCAGACCTTTAAGGATCTGGATCGTTTCATCCACCGACGGAGGCAAAACCATAATGGTCTGGAAACGCCGCTCAAGCGCCGCATCCTTTTCAATGTTCTTGCGGTACTCATCGAGCGTCGTCGCGCCAATGCACTGGATCTCACCGCGCGCCAAAGCGGGTTTAAGGATGTTGGCCGCATCAATGGCACCCTCGGCCGCACCCGCCCCCACAAGCGTATGGATCTCGTCGATAAAAAGCATGAGCCGTCCGCTGCGCTTAAGCTCTTCCATCACCGCCTTGATACGTTCTTCGAATTGCCCGCGGTATTTCGTACCCGCGATCATCATGGCCAGATCAAGCACCACGATCGTCTTATCGCGCAGGATCTCCGGCACCTCACCGGCGACGATCTGCTGCGCAAGGCCCTCAACAATAGCGGTTTTTCCAATACCCGCCTCACCCAAAAGCACCGGATTATTTTTCGTCCGGCGGGAAAGCACCTGAACCACGCGCTCGATCTCATTCTTGCGGCCAATGACCGGATCCAACTTCCCGTCACGCGCCAGCTTGTTCAAGTTGCGGCCATACGCATCGATCGCCGGCGTTTTACTCGTCGACTTCGCACCCTGCTCCTGTGCCGGCTGCTGTGGTTGCTGCTGACCATAACCCGGAATACCGCTGCCTAAAAGTTCCATGACCTCATTGCGTAATTTTCCAAGGTCCAGGCCAAGATTCAAGAGCACGCGGTACGCCATGCCCTCACCTTCCTTGACCAATCCCAGCAAAAGATGCTCGGTGCCAATATAGTTGTGCCCCAGCGCCCGTGCTTCTTCCGCGGCAAGTTCCAAAGCTTTCTTGGAACGCGGTGTGAACGGAATGTCCCCCACGACCTGTGTTTGCGGCCCGGGCTGAACCAGTTTCTCAACCTCAATACGGATCGACTCCAGATCAACACCCAATTTCTGCAAAACAGATGCCGCAACACCCTCACCCTCACGGATAAGGCCCAAAAGCAAATGTTCCGTGCCAATATAATCATGATTAAAGCGACGCGCCTCTTCCTTGGCGAAAACGATGACCTTGCGCGCGCGTTCTGTAAAACGATTAAACATAGTCCCTGCCTCCTGTTTAAACTTTATTCTGAAATTTCTCGCGGATCAAACGCGCACGGCGCGTATCACGTTCCGCAGTCCCTAATTTCTTACCTTCGATCTTCTGCAAATGAGCGGGCTGGATCATAATAAAAAGTTCATTCAAGGCCTTTGGATCCAGATCCGTAATGATCCCCACGTCGACGCCAAGCCTGACCATGGATAAAAGCTCAATGGTCTCCTGGCTCGAGATGATGCGCGCGTTCTTCAGCGTCCCGAGCGCCCGGCAGATCTTATCTTCCAACACCGAACGGTTCTGCACCAAAAGAGCCTGGCGCGCCTGCTCTTCCTGCTCAATGATCTGACGGATAAGGCCATTGATATTCGAAATGATATCCTGCTCGCTATGTCCCAATGAGACCTGATTCGAGATCTGATAGAAATTACCGATCGCCTGGGTGCCTTCACCATAAAACCCGCGCGACGCAAAACTCAATTTGGAAATGGCCATCAAAACCTTATTGATCTGCCGGCTCATCACAAGCGCGGGAAGATGCACCATGACCGAACCCCGCATCGCCGTTCCGGTATTCGTCGGGCAAGCCGTCAGGAATCCCCATTCCGGCAAAAAGGCATAGGGCAACTGTTCGGAAAGCGCATTGTCGATAGCATTCACAGCCTGCCAGGTCGCATCGAGATCAAAACCTGACTGCATGACCTGAAGACGCAAATGATCCTCTTCATTGACCATGACCGAAAGCGCTTCTTCCTTGGAAACAATAACACCCTTGCCCTGCGGATTCGTCGCATGATCATGGCTCATCAAATGACGCTCGACCAAAAATTGACGGTCCACATTATCCAACTCGTTCAGACGGAAAAAAGTGGCTTCCTTGAAATACGGGATCCTGCTGATCGCCGACTCGACCGCGGCTAAGACCGCTTCCATATCTTTTTTCTCGGCACGGTTGGTAAAGGGCGCCAACGTCAAATTACGTGCGAGGCGAATCCGTGAAGATAAAACAATATGCGCATTCGGCCCCGTGCCCTTAAGCCATTCTCCGGTGCTGTGTGTCAGATCATTGAGTTCCATAAGATCAGGCCCGCCCTTCCAGCTCATGGATCTTGTCGCGCAAAGCTGCCGCACGTTCAAAATCCTCATGTTCAATGGCCTCATGCAATTGCTTACGCAAGAGTTCGATCGGGTCCATGGGCGGCTGTGGTGTTTCAACCACGGCCTCAGGAACAACAGCTACAGACACACCGTCGATCGGCATCACCTTCAGCGGTATCTTTCCCAAATGGACATTGGAACCATGGATCTTTTTTAAAAGCGTTTTTAACTGTGACTTGAACGCAATATAACACTGGGCACAGCCAAAACGGCCGAACTTGCGAAAGTCTTCATACGTCAAACCGCACGAAGCGCATTGAAGGGCCATGGCTTTTTGCTGAACTTCAGGAACATGCTTACCAAAATCCGTCAAGCCGGCCAAGAGGTCCGCCAATCCGAACTGCTGCTCCATATGCTGGCTCTGCTCACGCGCACAATCCTCGCACATGTGCATTTCCATCACTTTGCCGTCAACGATCTCGGTCAAATGGACCGTGGCTTTCTTGGTGCATTTATCACATTTCATATTAAAATTTAACCCCATCTTTACGCGCCACTTCATGGAACAACTTAAGGAGCTTTGCGGTCACAGGCCCGGGCTTACCGTTACCAATAACACGCCCGTCGATCTTGACCACAGGGATAAGTTCCGCAGCCGTCCCGGTCAAGAAAACTTCCTCAGCATTAAAAAGCTCATGGCGCGTGATCATCGTTTCCTCAACATCCATCTTAAGGATCTTATCCGCCAGTTCCATGACCGCATCGCGCGTGATCCCGCGTAAACGCCCTTGCAACGGCGTCTTAAGCACACCGTTCTTGACCATGAAGATATTGTCCCCCGTGCATTCCGCCACATAACCGCTGCCGTCAAGCATGATCGCCTCGGGAACACCCGCATTATTCGCCTCGATCTTGGCCATGATATTGTTCAAATAATTGAGCGACTTTAACTGAGGATTGATCGCCTCAGGATGATTGCGCACGGTCGGAACAGTCACAATCGTCAGGCCGTTCTTATAAAGTTCCTCGGGATAAAGTGTGATCTTATCCGCAATGATAATGATGTTAGCACTCCCCTTGCACTTACGCGGATCCAGACCCAGATCCCCATCGCCACGGGTCACGACCAGACGGATATACCCGTCGCGCAGCTCATTGGCCTTAAGGGTCTTGATCAAAGCCGCGATCATTTCTTTCTTCGTCATGCCGATATCAATGAGCATGGTATGGCACGTCTCATAAAGCCGGTCAATGTGCTCTTTCAGACGGAACACAACGCCGCTGTACGCGCGAATGCCCTCAAAGGCCCCATCCCCATAAAGAAGCCCATGGTCGAATACAGACACCTTGGCATCCTGTTTCTCCACCAGCTTCCCGTTCAGATAGATCTTAAGCGACATAAGAACCTCACTTTGGTTTTGATTATTATAAACACCAAGCCCGTCGTAGCTTTAACTATTTCACTTTTGTGAGCACACCATCTTTAATGTGCACAATGCGGCCGCACCGGGCCGCCACTACCTCATCATGGGTCACGATCACGATCGCCTGACCACCGGCATGAAGCCCCAGAATAAGCTCGATCACGGCCACACCGGACGCTGAATCAAGGTTTCCCGTGGGTTCATCGCACAAGAGCACTTTCGGCGCATTCATCAGCGCCCGTGCGATCGCCACCCGCTGCTGCTCACCGCCCGAAAGCTGACTGGGCTTATGCGCGGCGCGCTCGGACAATCCCACCCGTGCCAAAGCCGCGCGGCCCCGCTCTTCAAACGCACGCATGTCGCCACGCCCTTCATGCACGAACACCGGTAAAAGCACATTCTCGAGCGCCGTGAATTCAGGGAGCAAGTGATAAAACTGGAACACAAACCCCAAACCCCGATTGCGCACACGCGCACGCTCGGCATCAGCCATGGCATAAAGATCCTGCCCCTTTAAAAGCACAGCCCCTTGATCGGGAACATCCAGCCCGCCCAGAACATGCAACAAGGTCGACTTGCCGGCGCCGGATGGGCCAACGATCGCCACAGACTCACCCTCCCGCACATCCAGGTCAATGCCTTTAAGGACATCCACCCGCTTTTGCGTGTCGGTATACGATTTATAAATATTTTCGGCTTTTAATAACATAATGCCCGCTTCGCAACCTCGCAGGATCCGCCTATCCGTGAACACAGGGCAGAACCTTCGAGGTTTCTCATTGGTACCTCAATGCCTCGACCGGCTCAAGTGATGCCGCCCGCGCCGCCGGATAAAGCGTTGCCAGATAACTGATCAAGATCGCACTGACTGTGATCATGATCACATCCCCGGTCTGAATAAGAACGGGTAAATGATCAATGTAATACACCGATTGCGGCAGCTTGATGAGCTGGGTCTCTTTAAGCACATAACTGATCCCCATCCCGAACGCCAGCCCCAATAAGGTTCCGACCGTACCGAGCGTCACGCCATAAAGCGTAAAGATCCGACGGATCGAACGCGACGGGACGCCGATCGCGCGCAGGATCCCGATGTCCTTGGTCTTGGTCGTCACCGTAACAATGAGCGTGCTGATAATATTGAACGACGCCACCAAGACGATCAGCGTAAGGATCACAAACATCGCGAACTTCTCAAGCTTGAGTGCCGCGAAGAAATTCGCATTCTGCTCGATCCAGGTCCGCACCACATAACTGAAACCCACTTCTTTGATGACCGCTTCTTTCACTTGAGCCGCGGCATCCACATTGTCAAGCTTGACGGCAATGCCGGAAACCAAACCGCCAGCCAAATTAAAGATCTCTTGAGCCTTCTTGTAATGCACCAGGATCAAATTGCGGTCATAGTCATACATCCCGGAATCAAAGATAGCCGCCACTTTCAGTTTATACCGCCAGCCCTCTCCGGCCACGCCTGAGACCGGCGAAAGCAAAGAAACCATATCGCCTAGCTTAAGATCATAATACCGCGCCAATTCCCGTCCAATGATCACATCACCTTCACCCAGCTGAGCAATGGCATAATCACCTTTCAAATAAGAATTGATCTTGGTCACGGTCCCTTCGACCGACGGATCAACGCCGCGCAACAAAAGCCCGTACGCACGGTTGCCGTATTCCAAAAACACATTGCCATTAATAAACACCGAAGCTGCGGCAACACCCTTGACGGTCTTGATCTTAGCCATCAGCGGCAACGGATCTTTAACGCCTGTCTCACGCTCGACGACCATGTGGGATGTTGTCCCCACGATCTTGTCCTTCAGGTCACGGTCAAACCCGGTCATCACACCAATGACGACAATCAGCGCCGCGACACCAATGGCAATGCCCAGCACCGACACGCCATTAATAAGGGCGAGGAAACGGTCCTTGCGTGCGATCAAATATCGATAGGCGATCCAAAACTCGTAGTTCATCCTGAAAAACCCCTCCCCCTACCCCTCCC
>CAJBYM010000125.1 GCA_903959815.1 Candidatus Omnitrophota bacterium | reverse complement strand
CCGAGATCTACACAGGCGAAGACACTCTTTCCCTACACGACGCTCTTCCGATCTTCATTTTTACCCCATGACGTCAAACATGGCAGAACGGGCACACCGGCAATACCAGCCTCTTCAACCCTGAACAACCCCTCACTTTTACGTATAAACCAATCAACAACTTCCTCGTTCTCCTCAGGTGCAAAGGTACACGTCGCATAAACCAACACACCACCTGGTTTTACCAAACGTGACGCGCTCATAAGAATACCCTTTTGCTTATAACTCATCTCCTTGATCTTGCGAACACTCCAATAAGCCACACTTTCAGGATCATCAGACTTAAAACGCCCCTCAGAACTGCACGGCGCGTCTACTAAAACTTTATCGAAGGCATCTTCGTCAGACGGATGAAATCGGCGCACATCGCACAGCTTGCATTTTACAATCGTTGCCCCTAACAATTGACACACAGACTTAAGTCGAAAGAATCTCCCCTTGACCGCCTCAACAGCCACAAGAGCACCTTCATTGCACATCATAGCCGCGATCTGCGTCGTCTTACTGCCTGGTGCTGCGCAAGCATCAAGAACTTTTTCACCAGGCTTTGGATCAAGCACAACGACAGGGATCATGCTGGAAAGACTTTGCTGATAGATCTTCCCTTCAGCAGCCAAAGGATGATGAGAAACCTCGCCATGAGACATTCCCATAACCTGATAAGAATCCGGACACCATGGCACAGGATCTAATAAAGAACCATCGATCTTAAGGCGAGAACACGTTTCTTTAACCGCATCCTTCAAAGAGTTTACACGGATAGAAAGTATCTCTGGTGAGGAAAAAGACCGAAGAACAGCCTCCAGGTCTTGCTGCGGAACAATAAGTTTTAACCGTTCAAGAAATTCAGGAGGGATCAAGCCGTAAGGATCGCTTTCGCCTTTTCGATCAGGTCAACGGAATTGAAAGGCTTATCGAAACAACATTCTACACCGATCTCATGCAGGCGCTCTTTATCCTGATCTTCAAAATAAGCCGAAACACCAATGATCTTCGTATGTTCACAATTGGCAGAACGCTTGATCTTTTGTGCAACCTCATAACCATTCATGCCGGGCATCTTCATGTCGAGCACAACTAAATCCGGCTTAAATAAAAGAAGCTTGATCCCGGCCTCGAAACCATCATAAGCCACTTCGATCTCAAAATTCGGCTCCTTCTTGAACAAACGGCGTATCGAACTGACCATATTGACATCATCATCAACAATGAGGATCTTACGGGCACCGCCCCGGCCAGAGAGGGCATCCGGGATCGGCATATTATACTGCTTGAGAAAACCAATAAAATCATCAACCTTAACACGGCTATGATTCCCCGGCGTCCGATAAGCTTTAAGTTTTCCGTCATGGATCCATTGCAGCACGGTCCTCAAATGAACGTGACACAGATCTGCAATTTCTCCGGTTGTAAGTGGTCTTTCATTCGCCATGATCAGATTCCTATTTCTCCAGTTTCTCCACTAAAAAGATAGCTCAAATCAATGAAAATGTCAAGGCAGGGGCTTTAACGGTAAGGCATTAAGCCAGGATTTTGTATCCGCGGCATCAAGAAGGATGGATGCATTGTTCTTTACAACTTCAAAGAAACCGAAACATTTTGTTTTGAATTTTATCGGATCCCCAGCGACAGGACGGATCTCAAAGATACCGGGCTGCAAAGACGCCAACATAGGTGCGTGGTCAGGGCAAACACCAAAGAAGCCCGCCCCTCCTGGGGCATAGATATAGTTGACATCCCCCTCAAAAAGGACTTTCTCAGGCGTTACAACCGTCAAATGCAAAATGCTCGACATAGATCAACTCGCCTTAAGCGTTTTTGATTTCTCAAGGACTTCCTCAATGGTCCCTACCATGTAGAAAGCCTGTTCCGGCACATCATCCATCTTGCCGTTGATGATCATTTCAAAACCCTTGATCGTATCCTCAAGTTTTACATATCGTCCCTTGGTACCCGTAAAATTCTCGGCCACAAACATGGGCTGTGAAAAGAACTTCTGGATCTTGCGCGCACGATAAACAATAAGCTTGTCTTCTTCAGCCAGCTCATCAATGCCAAGAATAGAGATGATATCCCGCAGATCCTTGTAACGCTGCAGGATCCTCTGCACCGAAAGAGCGACGCGATAGTGTTCTTCGCCAATAATGTTAGGATCTAGCATGCGTGACACAGAATCAAGCGGATCGACCGCCGGATAAATACCCAATTCTGCGATCTGGCGCGAAAGAACGATCTTCGCATCAAGGTGCGAGAAAACTGTTGCTGGAGCCGGATCCGTCAGATCATCCGCCGGAACATACACCGCTTGAACAGATGTGATCGAGCCTTGTCGTGTCGTTGCGATGCGCTCTTCCAACTGCGCCACCTCAGTGGCCAATGAAGGCTGATAACCCACGGCAGAAGGCATACGCCCGAGCAGCGTTGACACCTCAGAACCCGCCTGCACGAAACGATAAACATTATCCAAAAAAAGAAGAACATCCTTACGTTCGACATCACGAAAATACTCGGCCATGGTCAATGCAGAAAGGCCCACACGAAAACGGGCACCGGGAGGCTCATTCATCTGGCCAAATACAAGAGCTGTCTTTTCCATAACACCCGATGCCTGGAGTTCCAAATAAAGCTCATTCCCTTCCCTGGTGCGCTCACCGATACCGCCGAATACGGACACACCGCCATGTTCGCTCGCAATGGTACGGATAAGCTCCATGACAATGACCGTCTTGCCAACACCTGCTCCGCCAAAGAGTCCGATCTTGCCACCCTTAGGCAAGGGCGCCAGAAGATCCAAAACCTTCATGCCTGTCGGAAGAATATGTGAAATGGATAACTGCTCTTCAAAATTCGGCGCCTCACGATGGATCGAAAGGGTGTTCCCCGGATCTGAGACCGGCCCCTTACCGTCAATGGTCTTGCCGAGCACATTGAAAATGCGCCCCAATGTCTGTGGGCCGACCGGCACCTTGATGGGCGTACCTGTATCCTTAGCCTTCATGCCGCGCACCAGACCTTCGGTCGACGCCAAAGCCACGCAACGGACCGTGTTGTTACCGATCTGCTGGGCCACCTCAAGAGTAATGTCGATCTTTCTATCAGGATATTCGACCTTTACACCGTTTAAAAGGCTGGGCAGAT
>CAJBYM010000124.1 GCA_903959815.1 Candidatus Omnitrophota bacterium | reverse complement strand
GTTGCAGTCCTATGCCGATGTAGCTCAGCTGGTAGAGCAGCGCATTCGTAATGCGCAGGTCGGAGGTTCGAGCCCTCTCGTCGGCTTATATTTCTTCGTTGTTAAAGTAAAAAGCAGAACATCTTTTCCGAATAGGAGATGTTCTGCTTTTTACTTTAACTCACAGTTATTAGAAAGAAATATAAGCTCTGCAAAGGATTCTTTGCAGAGCAAAGATAAGAAATATGCTACAATCCAATCTATAATTTTATGATCAATACTATTTTTAAATCGAGAAGCTTCCTTCTCATTGGCCTTTTGTGTTTTGCTGCTTTCTCGCCTGTCCTGCGGGGAGAGTTCAAGACCATGGACGATGAATTCACGATCGTGACCAATTCTGATCTGCGCAGTGTCAAAAGCCTTCCAGGTATTTTCTCGATCGGTTATTTCAAATCTGCCCGCGATTATTATCGTCCTTTGACAGTGACGAGTTATCTGGTTGAGAATCTAATTTTCGGGCTTGATGCGTTCTTTTTTAATCTCGACAATATTTTATTGCACATCCTTAATGCCTGGCTAGTCTTTCTTATTGCGGGATTGATTTTGGATGATCGTCGGAAGGCCTGGTGGGTTTCGCTCCTATATGGGGTTCATCCTTTGCATTGGGAAGCGGTGGGGAACATTTCTGGGCGCGCGATCCTGTTGTGCGCGGTTTTCACGTTGGCGGCGTTCTTTTTCTTTCTTAAATATGTTAAAGAGGAAAAGTCCAGGAACCTTTGGATGGCAGGCGCGTGTTTTGTTCTCGGACTTTTCAGCAAGGAATCGGCGGGTGTGCTTATCCTGGTCTTACCGTTCTATCTTGTTGTGATGCGGCGTCGGAATTGGGGGGCGCTTTTGCCTTTTGCGGGCATTATGCTGGCGTATTTCATTTGGCGCAAGTATCTGGGGCTGACGCACCTTTATCCCTGGCGGAATTTTCAGGAGCTTTTCCTTGGGTTCACCACATTTATTAACGGGGTGTTCGTTTATATGCGGCTGATCGTCATGCCTGCGGGATTATATTTTGATAGGTCTGTCCCTTTGCTGATCTCTCTTAAAGCCCCGGCCGTTCCTGTGACATGGGCCGTATATCTGGCTGGCGTGGCGGGGTTATGGCTGGCACGGCGCCGTCTCTCGCTTATTGTTATTTTTTGTATCGGGTGGTTTTTCATTGAACTACTTCCTGTTTCCCAGATCGTCACATCGATCGGCGTGCAGAGCGGCCGTCTTTCGCTCGCCGAGCATTTTCTTTATATGGCGTTAGTTCCGGCGTGTATTCTGATGGTCCTTGCAGTTGACAAGATCGTTGAGGAGGTGCTGGCGCGCGGGATCATGCGGCGGGAATTTATTCGTATCGCAGCCTGGGGTGTTGTGGCTATGTTCATGGTAACCGCGCAGCAGCAGTCTTTTTATGCGTCAAATGAAGCGGCGATGATCAAGCAGTCTCTGGCTGCGGATCCGTATAATGCCCGCCTGCAGTTCGCTCTTGGCCGGCGTTATGTTCTGAAAGATGATTTCGCCTCAGCAGAGAGGCATTTTCGCATGGCGTCCGGGCTGGACCCGGCCGTCGCGTCTTTTCGTATCTCTTGGGGTAGGTCGATCGCCGATCAGGGGCGTTATGACGAGGCTTTGGCCGTATATGAGCAGATCAAAGACCCGGGTGGGTTTGCAGAATTGTTAAAAGATAATATGGCCAGTGCGCGGCAGCTTAGAGAAGAAAATAAGAACGCGTCTTCAGTTCCGCGTTAAAATGTTATAATCACTTCATATGAGTCTTAGAAAAAGTCTTCAGAATCGCAGTTTTGTATTTTTTTGGTTGGCGCAGCTGATCTCCCAGTTCGGTGACCGCATCAATCAGATGGCCCTTGTTGGTCTTGTGGCGGGGCGGCAGTTCGGCGCCGCGTCGACCATGGAGCTTGCCAAACTGTTGGCCTTCACCATTATTCCGGTCTTTATTGTCGGGCCTATCGCGGGTGTTTATGTCGATCGCTGGGATCGCAAGACTACGCTTTTTGTCTGTGATCTTATCCGGGGTTTTCTGATCTTGACTATCCCTTTCATTTTTATTGCCCAGCAGTCTATGATTCCGATCTATATCGTGGTTTTTCTCGCATTTTGTTTAAGCCGTTTTTATGTGCCGGCAAAGATGTCCATTATTCCTGAATTGGTGGCAGCTGAGCATTTGCATGTGGCTAATTCTTTGGCAACCGTGACCGGTATGATCGCGTTTGTGCTGGGAGCTTTGTTGGGCGGGCTGATCGTTGAATATGGCGGGGCCAGGGGCGGGTTCATGTGCGATGCCATCACCTTCTTTATATCAGCACTTTTGGTCTCTTTCATATCCAGCGAACGGCTTAAGATGGATGTTAAAGCGGATGAGATTGTCGCAACGGGCAAGGAAATGGCAACGGCTTACAAGAATGTTCTCCATGAGATCCGTGACGGGGTTGTGTACATTCTTGCGCACAGGGATATTCGTTATATTATCAATCTGATGATGATCCTGTTCATGGCGGTGGGCGCGGTGTATGTGGTGATCATTGTATTCATCCAGTCGGCGTTCGGGAGCATAACAAAACATTTAGGTTTTCTTGCTGTCGGGCTTGGCGTTGGACTCTTTCTCGGCAGCATCGCGTATGGCAAGTGGGGGCATAAAAAGAGGCATGTGGAAACGATCTTTGCATGTCTGATCGCGGGCGGCGTGATGATGACAATTTTTGCCTTTTCTGTGCAGACGCTTAAGAATATCTGGGTGGCGCAGGCGTTGGCGATCCTGTTGGGTTTTGTCGTCGGTCCTATCGTGATCGCGGCCAATACGGTGGTGCACAAGGCGGCCACAACAGAAATGCAGGGCAAAGTTTTCAGCGCCATGGAATTTGCGATCCATCTCGCATTTTTGGTGACTATGCTCATCAGCTCGAAACTTTCTGAGTATATCCCGCATGCCTGGATCCTGATGGCGGTTGGACTTGTTTTTTGTGGTGTGGGTGGTTGGGGGATCTTTCGGTATAAACAAAAGGAACTCTTGAATGCACAGGGGGCGGTATGAACTTTGCAGTCCTTGCTTCTGGCCATGGGAGTAACCTTCAGGCCATCATTGATGCCAAAAAGCGCGGTAAGATCAAGGGTGAGCTCAAGCTTGTGATCTCGGATAAAGCGGACGCCTTGGCTTTGGTGCGTGCGCGTAAAGCCGGCGTGAAGACCGTGCTGTTCGTTGATCCTAAAAATTTTCCGTCGAGGGAAGACTTTGATGATGAGCTTGTTGCTATTTTGAGGAAAGAAAAGATCGGGCTTGTGGTGTTGGCTGGATTCATGCGCATTTTAAGCCCCGTGTTCATCAAAGCATTCCGTCACAAGATCATCAATGTGCACCCAGCTCTTTTGCCCGCGTTCAAGGGGGCCCATGCCGTCAAGGATGCCTTGGCGTATGGTGTCAAGGTCACAGGTGTGACCGTGCACTTTGTGGATGAGCAGGTGGATCATGGCGCCATCATTGCGCAGGCGCCTGTTGAGATCAAACCTAAAGATACCCTCGCGTCGCTATCGAAGCGCATTCATAAGGTTGAGCATACCCTGTATCCGAAAGTTGTTGATCTTTTCTTGCACGGAAAGTTGAAGGTTGTAGGCAGGATCGTTAAAGGTAAATAGCTTTTACTGCGGTTGTTTTCCGTCTGTCGTTATAACGCTGTTGACCACCACGCCTTCGGTGGGGTCTTTGGGTAATTGGAAGTGGATCGTTGTAAGCTTCCTGTCTTCGTTTTCCCACGTCGATTTCTCAGCATATCCTTTCAACAGATCTTTGGTCAGCTCGAGCTCTTTTTTTGAGCGCACATCATAAATGAGAACGCCCGTATAATCCTTGAAAGGATAGAATCTGAGCGTGTTCGCCGCGGCTTTGGCTATTTCAGTCGCGGGTACAGTGTCGTTGGGTAAGTCGCTGTTATTGAATTTGTATTTGATGCGGGTCTTGATCTGTTCGGTGAGGAAATAAGGCCAGGTGATCTCTTCATAAGGGACATTCTTTCCGAGTTTGTCCTGGATCAGGGCTTCTTTGCCAATGATCTCGTTGGCTTCGCGCATATAGTATTCGTCGGGTGGAAGGACTTCGCTGACATATTGGCGCAGGTCTTTGAGATAGACCGTGCTTTTGGTAGCGATGCCGCGGGTCACATCGGTGATCATGATGACCACGAATTCTGGAGCAGGGTCTTTCGGCGCATCTTTGGCGTTGAAGAATGATTCCTGCAGCGCCTGGTACATGAGTTGGCGTTTCTTGGTGTACGCCTCATTATAAGTCGAGCCGTAGGTTGTGGGTTCTGGGGCCAGAACATCAGGTACAACATCATAATTGAGTTTAAAATATTTCTCGGAGAATTCGGCTTGAAGGGATAAGAGGGCCAGGGGCTGGACTTTGCGTTCGGCCTTTTCTTTTCCGGGAGAAGCTTTGACGTCGAAGATCGGGTCCTGGACAGGGGCGTAGATCCACAGGGTCAGGCCCAGGCGCTTGACAATGACATTCAGTTTTCCTTCGTTCAGGCAAAATGCGATGAGTTTCTTTTCCGCTTCGGTGGGCGTATAGGCTTTCTCTTTAAGAAAGCTGCAGCCATTGGCCATCATCATGGCTATGAGTAGAATGGGGAAAAGGAATCGTGTTATGCGCATATCAGGCTAAAATACGTGTTTGCGGTTTGAGGCCAAATTTATCAAAGATGGCCTGGATCTCGTCGTATTCAAGTTCTCCTTTGGCCATAAGTTCAGCCGCGAACGCATCCAGAAGCCCGCGGTTCTGGCTGAGGATGTCGGAAACTTCCTGCAAACAGCTACGCAGGATCTCTTGCACATCGTTATCGAGTTTTTCTTTTGTTTTTTCGGAAAGGAACGGCTCGCCGTTACGGCCCGTTGGCATTTGCAGATCGCCCAGCATGCCGGAATTTCCCATACCCCAGTTCCATACCATTTGCCGCGCGATCGACAGCGCACTTTGGAAGTCGCCTGAAACGCCACTGCCGGTCGTGCCGAACTTGATCATTTCGGCGGCGTAGCTCGCCACAGAAACTTTGATCTCGGCCAGGTACCATTCTTTGCTGCGGATGTTGACTTCTTCGCGCGGACGCGGAGCCACAAAACCCAAAGCACCCTTATGCGGGATGATGGTGGCTTTGATGACGTCATTCGTCGGGTGGATCAGGTATCCGATGATGGCATGCCCGGATTCATGGTAAGAGACCCATTCTTTTTCTTTGTCGTTGAGGATCGTATTGGAACGTTCTCCGTAGAGAATGCGGTCGTAAGCTTTGGAGAGGTCTTTAAAGAAGATGACCGTGCGTTTATCGCGCAGGGCAATGAGGCCTGCTTCGCGGATCATGTTGTCAATATCAGCCGGGGAGAACCACAGGGTTTTCCGCGCCAGGATATCGGCATTGACATCGGCATCGATCGTGACGCTCTTGAGGTAGAAATCAAAAAGATCTTTGCGCTCACTCAAGTTAGGACGGGAGACGTAGATCTTGCGTTCGAAACGACCCGCGCGCAGAAGGGCGGTGTCCAGTTGGTTTTCCGTCACGTTGGTTGCGGCCAGGATCACGATGTTCTGTTCATTCTGACGCAGGCCATCCATTTCCGTCAGGAATTGATTGATGGTGTTGTTGTGTTCGGTCATGCCGCCGCCGCCCATTTCGATGCCGCGGGGTGTGGCAAAGGAATCGATCTCATCGACGAAAATGATGCAGCCGCCTTCGACTTTAGCCAGCGCGCGTGCTTCTTTAAAAAGGGAACGTACGCGTTTGGGCCCGACGCCCACATACATTTCGATGAATTCACTGCCCGTAACGGAAATGAACGGAAAACCCGCTTCGGTCGCCATGGCTTTGGCCAGATAGGTCTTGCCGCAGCCCGGGGGCCCCAAGAGCAGGATCCCTTTGACCATTTTTCCGCCCACGGCTTTAAGCCGGCTGCGATCTTTGAGGAGTTCGACAACTTCCCAGGCTTCTTTCTTGGCGCTTTCCATGCCGATGACTTCGTTCCATTTCACATTCACACGCGCAGAAAGGATCTTGTCGCCGCCGGTCTTTTCAATGGAGTGCATGATGCGTTCAACTGCTTTGTCAATGTCCTGGCGATTGGCCAGGGGGCGCGCGTCGCGCATGGCAATGATGGCGGCTTCACGGACCATGTTATTGATGTCTGCCGGAGAGAACCATTTCATTTTTTCAGCGATGTCCGGGATATCGAGATCAGGTTCAACAGCGATCTTTTTAAGGTAGTATTTTAATAGTTCTTCACGGTCGCGGGCTGATGGTTTGGAGATCTCGATCTTGCGGTCGAAACGGCCTGAACGCATGATGGCCGCATCCAGTTCTTCTTCGGGCACGTTGGTCGCGGCAATGACGACGATATTGTTTTCGGTTTGACGCAGGCCATCGAGTTCGGTCAGGAACTGGTTGATGGTCGCATTGTGGTCACTCTGGGCTCCGATGTTGTTGGCCGAGTCTCCGGTCCGTGGACGGGCGAAGGAATCGATCTCATCGATAAAAATGATACATCCGCCTTCGAGCTTGGCCATTTTCCGTGCTTCCTTGAACAAGGATTTCATTCTGGCTGCACCCAAGCCGATGAACATGGCCACGAATTCACTGCCTACGGCTGAAATGAAGGGAAGATCGGCCTCGGTGGCGATCGCTTTAGCCAGGTATGTTTTTCCACAGCCTGGTCCGCCAACGAGCAGCGTCCCTTTGATGATGTTGCCGCCAATGACCTTTAAGAGCTTTCTGTCTTTAAGGAACTGAACGATCTCCCAGGCTTCTTTCTTGGCCTGTTCCATGCCAATGACTTCATCCCACTTGACATTGGCTTTGGCGTGGGTGGCTGTATCGCTTCCCAGGAACTTGGCCATGCCGCCGCCCATGAACATGAAATAATACATGACGCCGTACATGGCTGTGAAAATGACGCCTTGCACGATGCCCATGAACAGGTACATGCCCATTTGGGCCATCATCTGTTTGCGGGAGAACGATTCCAGGGAAGAAAAGCTGCCGAAGCCGAAGACAAGGAGCGTGATCACGGTGATCACAAAAGTTGCGGCCAGGAAGATCAGAAGAAGTTTGAGCCAGTTGAGTTTGAACCAGGTCAGGAATTTGATCTTGGGCATAACGCAAACCTCTGTCAGATAATGTTTTTTAACAAATAGTAATGGTAAGGATAACACAGGGTGTTAAGGACGTCAATTCACACGCGCGGTGTGTTGGGGAAGGGGATGACAATCCCTTGACTTTCTCGAGGGGTTGTGTTAATTTGTCATAATTCTTTCAGGGCAAAATCTTTAAAAAGTGAGATGAATATGGCAAAGATCAAGAATGTCAAAGGTCGTGAAGTTATTGATTCCCGCGGCAATCCTACGGTTGAAGTGGACGTTATTTTAGATAATGGTGTGATGGGCCGTGCTGCGGTTCCGTCAGGCGCTTCTACCGGAGAACGCGAAGCCATTGAGTTGCGTGATGGCGACAAGAAGCGTTATATGGGCAAGGGTGTTTTGAAGGCCGTTGAGAACGTCAATACGGTTATTAAAGAGAAGGTCCTGGATCAGGCGCCGGATTTCCGTGCGATCGACAAGACCATGATCGCTTTGGATGGTACGGAGAATAAGGGCAAGCTGGGTGCTAATGCGATCCTCGGTGTTTCTTTGGCGGTGGCCAAGGCGGCGGCGATCAATGCGAATGTTCCGCTTTACCGTTATATCGGTGGCGATGATGCCAAGATCCTTCCTGTTCCGCTGATGAACATCGTTAACGGCGGCGCTCATGCGGATAATAATCTTGATATCCAGGAATTCATGATCATGCCTATCGGTGCTCCGACGTTCAAGGAGTGCATCCGCATGTCGTGTGAAGTGTTCCATAATTTGAAATCTCTTTTGAAGGCTAATGGCCTTAACACCTCCATCGGCGATGAGGGTGGTTTTGCACCGAATTTGAAGTCCAACGAAGAAGCTCTTTCCTATATTATGCAGGCCATTGAAAAAGCCGGGTATAAGCCTGGTAAGGATATCTTCATTGCGATGGATTGTGCGTCTTCTGAGTATTATAAAGATGGTAAATATGAATATGACGGCAAGGTGCTTTCTTCGATCGAAATGATCGAGGAGTATTCCAAGCTTGTGAAAAAATATCCGATCGTGTCTATTGAAGACGGCCTCGATCAGAATGACTGGAGCGGCTGGAAGGAATTGACCGCGAAGCTCGGGCAGAATGTCCAGCTGGTTGGCGATGATCTATTTGTGACCAATGTCAAATGTCTGAAACAGGGCATTGATCAGGGGATCGCCAATTCGATCTTGATCAAGGTTAATCAGATCGGGTCTTTATCCGAGACGTTAGATACGATGGCGCTTGCCAAGAAGAACAAATATACATCGATCATGTCGCACCGTTCGGGTGAGACGGAAGATGTCACGATCGCTCATTTGGCGGTCGCGACTAACTGTGGTCAGATCAAGACCGGGTCTTTATCGCGCACGGATCGTTTGGCAAAGTATAATGAACTTCTTCGGATTGAAGAGGAACTTGGATCTAAGGCTGTGTATGCGGGCCCGATCTGGGGCAAAATTTGCTAAATTGTAGGTTTAAGCGGGGGCCGTAAGGCTCATGATCAAGAATGTGGTTTTTCTTTTTGTTGTGCTTGCGGCGGTTTTTGTGGTATATCTACCGTCTTATATTCAGATGCAGGACTTGCGTAACCGCAACTTGACGTTTGAAAAGCGCATCAATGATCTGGAATCAGAGAATATCAAGATCGCTGAAGAGCGGGATCGGTTAAAGAACGATCCGGAGTATTTCGAGAAGATCGCGCGTGAGCGCATGGGGCTGATCAAAGACGGCGAAGTGGTCTATAAGGTTTTACCGCCGGGTGTTAAAAAGTCAGTTCCGGTTGAAGAGACTAAAAAGCCGGCTGTAGTTAAGAAGACGGTTGTTGGTAAAAGTAAAAAAGCGACAACGAAGACAAAAAATAAAACGTCGTCTAAAGTTGTTGCCAAGAGTACAATAAAGAGCACAAAAAAGAGTACAAAGTCCAAGGCTAAGGTTTTGGTGCCGAAAGACAAGAAGCCGTTATAAAAGATTTGCAGGCGTTAACCAGGACGCTTGCGATAAGCATCGCGGGGTGGAGCAGCCTGGTAGCTCGTCAGGCTCATAACCTGAAGGCCGTTGGTTCAAATCCAACCCCCGCAACCATTGAAAAAGCCCAGCCCCCATCGGGGGTTGGGCTTTTTCATTGCCTGCTGTGATTGAGTGAACCAACGGCCCTGACCGAGCCGAAGGCGAGGGCAGCAGCCGTGCAGTTCACCGCGAAGCGGCCGCGAGCGCAGCGAGCGGAAATCTAACCCCCGCAACCATCAGGAAAACCCAGTCCCCTTCGGGGCTGGGTTTTTCTGTTTGTTACGATGTTATGGAATGAACGAACGGCCAGCAGGCGAGCCCGTAGGGCGAGCATGCAGCCGTTGTGTTCACCCGAGGCCGTAGGCCGAGGGCTGGCATCTGCCCGAAGGGCAGTGCCAAAATCCAACCCCCCGCAACCATCAGCATCATAAAGCCACTCAATCACTTAGGTGAATAGGTGGCTTTCGTGTTTTTGGCAAGCATCAAGAGCTGGCTAATGTGTTGCTAAAGGTTTTATGGGATTTTTTCTGTATTTATGTCGATCATGCTGGATTTAGTGAGATTATAGCCACAGGATTTTGATGGCTTGTTAAGCTTACCATAGCGAAGGTTTTTAAAAGAATTCACAATGGAATGTTCGGCTTGGATCATGAAAGGGGTTGATAGTTTTCACAATGTATCCTAGAATATCGTTCATATGTTTTTATTGGGAAATATAAATGCTAGAAAAGATGGCCTTCAGCGGGCCATCTTTTTCTTTTTTTGACATGCATTTCATCTTAAGGGGGCGAGGGAATATTTATGTCTAAACCGATCGGATTTGACAATGAGAAGTATCTGAAAGAGCAGGTGGCGGCAATCCGCAAGCGTGTCAGGAAGTTTGGCAATAAGTTGTATCTGGAGTTCGGGGGCAAGCTCCTTTTTGATATGCACGCTTCCCGTGTGCTTCCAGGGTTTGATCCCAACGTCAAGATGCGGCTTCTTAAGAAGCTCAAGGATGAAGCGGACATCATTCTTTGTATTTATGCTGGTGACATTGAGCGTAAAAAGATCCGCGCGGATTTCGGGATTACCTATGACGCAGATGCACAGAAGCTGATCGACGATCTAAAGGATTGGGGGATCACGATCCGGGCGGTTGTGATTACGCGTTTTCAGAATCAACCGGCGGCAAGTATTTTTAAGAACAAGCTGGAACGCCGCGGGATTAGAGTTTATACGCATCCCTTTACCAAGGGCTATCCGACGAATGTGGACTTGATCGTCAGCGATGAGGGATATGGGGCGAATGAATATATTGAGACTAAGAATCGAATCGTTATTGTGACGGGTCCTGGGCCGGGCAGTGGGAAATTAGCGACGTGCTTGTCTCAGCTTTATCATGAATATAAACGAGGCGTCAAGGCCGGGTATGCCAAGTTCGAGACGTTTCCTATTTGGAACATTCCGCTTAAGCACGCTGTGAATGTGGCTTATGAAGCGGCGACAGCGGATATTAAAGATTACAACATGATTGATCCCTTTCATTTAGAGAAATACCAGAAGATGACGATCAACTATAATCGTGATATTGAGGTATTCCCGGTCTTGAAGAGGGTTCTGCAGAAGATTACCGGCGGGAAGACGATTTATCATTCTCCGACCGACATGGGGGTCAATTGTGCGGGCTTTGGGATTATTGATGATGCCGCAGTTCAAGAAGCTTCCCGTCAGGAGATTATCCGCCGGTTTTTCCGTTATAAATATGAGTATACGATGGGGTTGGTGGATCAGGAATCTGTTCAGCGTGTTGAGCTTCTGATGGAAGAGGTTGGCGTCAAGGAGCTTGACCGGCGTGTTGTTGCCCCAGCGAGAAAGTCGGCGGCGGAGGCTCAAACCAAAGGGCTGGGGAATGAAGGCATTTATTGTGGCGCTGCGATTGAGCTCACGGATGGCACGATCGTTACCGGCAATAATACGCCCCTTATGCATGCGGCATCCAGCCTGATGCTGAATGCCTTGCGACATCTTGCAGATATTCCTGACAAGATTCCTCTTTTGTCCGAAGATATCCTCAAGGCGATTTCAAGTTTAAAGAAAGACATTTTAAAGGCCAAGTCGGTCAGTTTGGATCTTGATGAGGCCATGATCAGCCTTAGCATCAGTGCGGCGACAAATCCGGTGTCAAAGCTGGCGCTGGAAAAGATTCAGGAGCTGCGCGGTTGCGAGGTTCATATGACGCATATTCCAACTTTGGGGGATGATGCTGGGTTAAGACGGCTCGGGATCAATCTCACCACAGATCCCAATTTCTCGACAAAAACGTTACACGAGGTTGCTTAACAAAGGAAAACGCTTATGCCTAGACGTAAAGACATTCACAAGGTTCTGATCATTGGCTCTGGTCCGATCATTATTGGCCAGGCGTGCGAATTTGATTATTCTGGAACGCAGGCGTGTAAGGCCCTGCGGGAGGAAGGCTATGAGATAGTTTTGGTCAATTCCAATCCGGCGACCATCATGACCGATCCGGGCATGGCTGACCGGACCTATATTGAACCGCTTACCGTAGATTCGCTTGAGCAGATCATTGCGAAGGAAAGGCCTGACGCGCTTTTGCCGAATCTCGGCGGGCAGACAGGGTTGAACCTTTCAACCAGTCTTTATAAGGCCGGCATTCTTAAGAAATATAATGTCCAGGTGATTGGTGTGAATTTGGATGCGATTGAACGCGGGGAAGACCGTATTATTTTTAAAGAGACGATGCAGAAGCTAGGGATCGATATGCCTTTGTCGGAGCCGTGCTATTCCGTTGAAGAAGCAGAGAAGATCGCGGCTAAACTTGGGTACCCGGTTGTTTTGCGGCCAGCCTATACCATGGGCGGGACCGGCGGCGGGATCGCTTATAACGTGGAAGATTTGCGCACCATTGTCGTGCGCGGGCTCGCTGCAAGCATGGTTCATCAGGTCCTTGTTGAGGAATCCGTACTTGGGTGGGAGGAGCTGGAACTTGAAGTGGTGCGCGATGCCAAGAACCAGATGATTACCGTATGCTTCATCGAGAATGTTGATCCTATGGGTGTGCATACTGGGGATAGCTTTTGCGTGGCGCCGATGTTGACCGTAAAGCCTGAGTTGCAGAAAAAGTTGCAGGAGTATTCGTATCGGATCGTTGAGGCCATTGGCGTCATTGGCGGGACCAACATCCAGTTCGCCCATGATCTTAAGACAGGGCGTGTTGTTATTATTGAGATCAATCCGCGGACATCACGGTCTTCAGCCTTGGCATCTAAGGCCACGGGATTCCCGATCGCCCGCATATCGACGAAGTTGGCGGCCGGGATCACGATGGATGAGATACCCTATTGGCGTGCTGGGACGCTTGAAAAGTATGAGCCAAGCGGCGAATACGTGGTCGTCAAGTTTGCGCGTTGGGCGTTTGAGAAGTTTCCCCAGGCCAAGGATAGTCTGGGGACACAGATGAAAGCGGTCGGTGAGGTCATGAGCATTGGCAAGACCTTCAAGGAGGCGTTTCAGAAGGCGATCCGGTCTCTGGAGATCAGCCGTTACGGGCTGGGGGGCGCCAAGGATTTTAAAACATTGCCGCTGGAGGAGATCACGAAGAAGCTTTCTTTTCCGACGAGTGAACGCATCTTTCTGATGTATGAAGGTTTGCGCAAGGGGATGACCGTTGAGGAGCTTTATGAGATGACGCATATTGGCCGCTGGTTCATTAAGGAGATGAAGGAGCTGGTCGAGTTCGAGGAGGTTATTATCGCTCAGGGCTGGTCCGGGTTCACGGATGCGCAATTGAAACAGGCCAAGGAGTGGGGTTTTTCTGATAGATATCTGGCTGGGCTTCTCAAGGTCAGTGAAAAAGACCTGCGCGAACGCCGCAAGGCTGTGGTCAGTAATAGCCGTTTTGAGGCAGTCCCGGTGAGCGGCGTCAAGGATGCGGCGTACTATTATTCAACGTATAACAACGTGCCTGATCTTGTGCCAGTGTCTCCTAAGAAAAAGATCATGATCCTGGGTGGTGGCCCCAACCGGATCGGCCAGGGGATCGAGTTTGATTACACCTGTGTGCACGCGGCGTTTACGTTGCGTGATGCCGGGTACGAATCGATCATGATTAACTGCAATCCCGAGACGGTTTCAACGGATTATGATACGTCCAACAAGCTCTATTTTGAGCCTTTGACGGTTGAAGATGTTCTAGCGATTTATGAGAAAGAAAAACCCGAGGGTGTGATCGTGCAGTTTGGAGGACAGACGCCGCTTAATATCGCGCAGGAACTCAAGAACAATGGCGTCAAGATTCTGGGCACGACCCCTGAAAGCATTCATTTTGCGGAAGACCGCGAGCGATTCCGTGAAAAGATGATCAAGCTGGATATCCTGCAGCCGGAAAGCGGCACGGCGCGATCCTGGGAGGATGCGCTCACGATCGCTCACAATATTGGTTATCCTTTGATGGTCCGTCCGTCCTATGTTCTCGGCGGACGAGGGATGGAGGTTATTTACGACGATGCCTCCTTGAAGCGTTATGCGCTGGAGGCTATCAAGGTGAGCCCGGAACATCCGATGCTCATTGACCGGTTCTTGGATAATGCCATCGAGTGCGAGGTCGATGCCTTGTGCGACGGGAACGATACGTTTGTGGCTCCTGTCATGGAACATATTGAGCTTGCGGGCGTTCATTCGGGCGATTCGGCATGCTCCATCCCTTCGAGGACGATCAAGCCGGAACATCTGAAGGTGATCACGGAACATACGAAAGCCATTGCTTCGGAATTGAAAGTCGTGGGGCTCATCAATATTCAGTTTGCGATCTACCAGGACAAGGTTTACATCTTGGAGGCCAATCCGCGTGCCTCGCGCACGGTCCCGATTGTGGCCAAGATCGTGAACATTTCTTTGGCCCGTATTGCGACACAGCTCATGTTGGGCAAGAAAATATCTGACTTCCCGGAGCTTGCGCAGAAGCGGACGTTTGGTTATTTTGGTGTCAAAGAAGCCGTGTTCCCCTTTAATATGTTCCCGGAAGTTGATCCTTTGCTGGGCCCTGAGATGCGTGCGACCGGGGAAGTCATGGGCATGGCGAATTCGTTCGGGCTTGCGTTTTACAAGTCCCAGGAGGCTGTTGGCGCCAAATTGCCCATGAGCGGGAACGTGCTTGTGACGGTTACTGATGGGAACAAGGAGGCGCTGCTTCCAATTGCCAGAAAGCTCGTTGCGCTCGGGTTTACGCTTTACGCGACCGAAGGGACCCATAAATTCTTGAACGAGAAAAAGGTCGAGAGCACGCTGAGCAGAAAGATCCATGAAGTACGTCCCAATCTGGAAGACGCGATCAAGAACAGGGAATTGCAGTTGATCATCAATACGCCGAGTGGCAAGGCCGGCCAGCACGATGACAGTTATATTCGGATGCTCGCCATTCAGAAGAAGATCCCGTATATGACATCCATGGCCGCGGCACTTGCGACGGTAGAGGGGATCGCAGCTATGGCCAAAGGGCATACGGCGCTCAAGTCTTTACAAGAGTATCATCAGAGTATAAAAGTAGAATAAACAGGAGAGATCATTATGAGCGGGATATTTGGCGTAGTTTCAAAGGAGTCATGTGCGGCCACGCTTTTTTATGGCGTTGATTATCATTCACATTTGGGCACGGAATATGGCGGCATGGCTGTTCTGGGGGATAAATTCAGCCGTCAGATCCACAGCATTGCCCAGAGTCAGTTCAAATCCAAGTTTTTTGATGATTATCCCAGGATGAAGGGGAACAAAGGGATCGGGGTGATCAGTGATTGCGATGAGCAGCCGATCTATTTGAATTGCAAGTTTGGGGCTTTTTGTTTAGTCATGACCGGGTTCATTGATAATAAGAAAGCTCTTCGGGAGAAAATGTTCAAGCAGGGAGAGTCATTCGCGGAGTTTCGCAAGGACGGCATTAACCAGGCAGAGCTTGTGGCGAAACTGATCAGTCGCGGCAAAGATATCGTTGATGGGATCAGGTTGATGTTCTCAGAGATCCAGGGCTCTTGTTCGCTTCTCCTCTTGACGGAAGAAGGTGTGTATGCAGCCCGTGACCGCTGGGGCTACACGCCGCTTGTCCTGGGCCGCAAGAAAGATGCGTATGCGTTTGCCACGGAAAGTAGCTCTTTGCCTAATCTGGGGTTCGTGGTCGAGAAGGACCTGCGTCCAGGGGAGATCGTGCTGGTGGGTGAGAAGGGTGTTGTTGTGAAAGACCCGGGAAAGGATCAGATGCAGATTTGTGCTTTTCTGTGGATCTATACTGGTTTCCCGACCTCAGATTATGAAGGCGTGAATGCGGAAATGGCCCGGGAGCGTTGCGGGGGCGCTTTGGCAAGACAGGATAAAGATATCAAGCCTGATTATGTGACGGGTGTTCCGGATTCTGGAACAGCTCATGCGGTTGGTTATAGCATGGAGTCAGGACTTCCGTATCGACGCCCTCTCATCAAATATACGCCTGGCTATGGCCGCAGCTATACGCCCCCTGATCAGGCCCAGCGGGATCTTATTGCGAATATGAAGTTGGTCCCCAATAAAGATATTGTGGAAGGCCAGAGTATTGTTGTCTGCGATGATTCGATTGTACGGGGAACGCAGCTTAAGAATTTTGCAGTGAAAAAGCTTTGGGATGCAGGGGCGAAAGAGGTTCATGTGAGGCCCGCCTGCCCGCCTTTGATGTTTCCGTGCCGCTTTTGTTTCTCTACCCGTACGACGGGGGAGCTTATTGCGCGCCGGGCGATTCGAGAGATTGAAGGGAAAGACGTTGAGGACATTTCGGCTTATTTTGATCATACGTCGCCCAAATATAAAAAGATGGTCGAATGGATCCGCAAGGATATGGAGGTTACGACCTTGCGGTATCAGACGATCGAAGATATGGTTGCTGCGATAGGCTTGCCTCGAGAGAAGTTGTGTCTGTATTGTTGGAATGGAAAACAACCGGCCTGAGAGACTGGTTCATGAAACAGGAGCTAACTCGCTTCGGTTGGCGCTCTCATTTTATAGCCACAGTATGGCCACAGCGTAATTCCTGCCTTTGCAAATAGTTTGATATTAGGCGGTTATGACGAAGCTCCGGGCACTCATAACTTGAAGGCCGTTGGTTCACCGCGAAGCGGCCGCGAGCGGAAATCCAACCCCCGCTTTACACCCGTGCTATCATATTCCCATGTCCTTTGATCCTGTTCCCAGCACAAAAATATTTGCCCTTGTGGATTGCAACAATTTCTTTGCTTCTTGCGAAAGGGTGGCGCGGAGAAAATATCTTGATAGCCACACAAATGAGTGGTATTATTATCCTGCCCCTTGATAATAATTCCAACAAAGGAATATTTTATGAAACAAGAGATCATTGTGCAGTTGAATAAGGATTTTGAAGGGTCAGCGCGTGTTGAGAATGGTGTTGAGTTCTGGATGGCGCGGGATATTCAGAGGCTTCTGGATTACACTGAATGGCGGAACTTTTTGTTGGTTGTTGATAAGGCTAAGACGTCGTGTTTGAAGTCAGGGCAAATTGTTTCAGACCATTTTGTTGACGTCAACAAAATGGTTGATCTTGGGTCGGGCAGCCAGCGGCCTGTTGAGGACATGAAGCTTACCCGGTATGCGTGTTATTTGATCGCGCAGAACGGTGATCCCCGCAAAGAACAGATTGCCTTTGCTCAAAGTTATTTTGCTATTCAGACCCGCAAGCAGGAGTTGCTGGAGGAGCGTATTGCGCTGGTAGAGCGCCTGCAGGCTCGTCAGAAACTGGCTGATACAGAGTCTAAGTTGTCCGGTATTGTTTATGAGCGCGGTGTTGATGGAGAGGGTTTTTCGCGGTTACGCAGTAAAGGCGATCAAGCGCTCTTTGGCGGGAATTCGACGCTGGATATGAAGAAGAAAATGGGGGTTCCCGTTAAGAAGCCCCTGGCGGATTTTTTGCCTACGATCACGATCAAGGCGAAGGACCTGGCGGCTGAGATCACAGGTTTTAATACTAAGAAGAATGATTTGCAAGGTG
>CAJBYM010000123.1 GCA_903959815.1 Candidatus Omnitrophota bacterium | reverse complement strand
CGGCGAAGATCGTGGATACGTTGCAAAAGAGTCGTATCGCTCAAACGGCTACGATCAAACCGTACGTACCGGAAAAGCTTGTTCCTATTAAGAATGAAGTGGTAAGGGAAGAGAATAAGGTGACAGGAGGATCTGTTATTGCGATCACAAGAACTGAAAAGCCAGCTAGTGAAGTTGCGGCTACAGATACAACTAAAGCAGATACAACGACGGTAGCTGCGGTCGATACCAGCAAGATGATCAATCAGCAAGGACAGCTTGATGTCAAGAAAGAAGCTGATGCAAAAGGCTTCCCGTGGATGCCTGTTTTACTGGGTGTAGGGCTCTTGGGCGGCGCTTTCATCGTCGGAAAACAGCTTACGAAGAAAAGTAAAGAGAAGCCAGCGGTTGAAGGAAAACCAGCCGAGCAAACTGCGGGTCAAGAAAGAACGATAACGACAGAAACAGGAAAAGCTGAGACGGGTTCAGCGACGATCGCTGATGTGAAGACCGAGACATCAGAGGTCGCGATCGCGGCCAAGAAGACGGAAAAGCCTGTTGTGGCTGTTGAAAGTAAGAACGAAAGAGCGAAGCGGATCAGACAAGAGCAGGGAATTGTGAGTTCGTCTGTGCCAGCGCTTTTGGCCATGCTTGCAACGCCCGGGATCATTACGAGGATCAAAGAACAGAAAGCCTATGATCCGATCAATCCTGTGAAGGTCGATATTGATGCGTGGTTTAAGAATACGGAGAATGTGGCATTGTTCCCGGGCACAACTCAGCGCGAAAGAGATGCGATGAGAAATGCACTCACAGAGATCTCTAATTCCGAATCTGATCGTCGTGGGATGATCGAAAGGTATAAGGAATTTCTTTGGTCCCAGGTGGATCGTGTCGGAGATCAGATCAAGGGCATTAGACAAACAATCAATACTGACGGCATGGACCCAGTTGAGAAAGTAGCACTTAATAATCAGATACCTGCTTTAGAAAAGCAGCGTGTTGCTTTGGAAAAAGAAGCCGTGAAGGTCGGCAAGGTCCTTTTAGTTTGGGATGCAGGTGACAAGGCTTTGGAACGTCAGGTTGTTGCTGAACCAGCTAAGCCGGTTTCACCTGAAGATATTGATGATGCTAACAGGGTCCGCATAACGGTGCTCATGGCATCTTTGAAAGATCTTCAAAACGAAGGGTCAGTTCCTTACCAAAAGAATAAGGAAGCGATCGACGCGTTCTTGGCTCCCAACAACACGGCATGGTTGGTAGGTGAGCCGGCAGATGTTGTGGGTCAGCTCCAGGATCTCTGGACCACGATCAATGCAACGCCCGATGCAGAAGAAGTAGCAGCACCGACGGTGCAGGAACAGCCTGCGGCAGTGCCTGAAGTCCCCGAAGTGCCCGAGGTGGCCGTTGAAGAGCCTGTTGTCGCTGTTGTCGATCAAGAGCAGCGTTTGGTGGATCTGGAAAAAGTCCTGACGAGCATCAATGAGCGCAAAGATCAATTCGAACCTAACAAAGAAGAGATCAGCAAGATTATGGCGCGTATCGCGGCCTTGGATGGCATATCCGAAAAACTCCAGTCACAAGAGACCGATCCTGATCAGATCGAGGGTCTAACAACCGAGTGGTTGAGCGAGATGCAGGAAGTTGAGTCTCTGGCAACGAATCTCGCCGTCAAGATCTCGACCGCCCCTGTGATCGAGCCGGCAGTTGAACAGCCGGTTATGGAACAACCGGTCATTGAACAACAGCCTGTAGTTGCCGAGAATCAGCCGGATCAATTGACGGATGATCAGTTCGTTCAGCAGACCAATGAGTTAGCTGATTTGATGCAAGAGATCCAGGCGGAATTGCCAGGAGCTCTGGAATCTGGTGAAGTTAAAGGGACGTCACCGGTTGAACGTGTTGAGTTTGCGCTTGATGCGTTGACGGGTGATGATCTTGCGAAGGTTTTGAAGAAAGAACCTGTTGATGTGCCGGCGTATGAGGATGATTATATGCCACATGTTCAGTATCTTATGGACACAGCTGATCCGCAGACAGCGATCCAGGATATGCTTAAGACATTCGAGCAATCAATTAACGATCTGGAAAGTAATAATACGGAGAAGCTTGCACCAGAGCAGTTGAAAGACGCTGTGGCTGAAGATCGCGACCGGCTTGCTTATCTTAAAGATAAGTTCGCGGAAGCATTGCAGAAGGCCAATCCTGTGGTTCAAGGGCAGGATAAGCCTATGGTCCTCGGCGAGAGTGTCCTTGGCGAAACCGTGCTTGGCACAAATGCTGAGCCAGTATTGAAGAGTTATGAAGTGACAACCATGTTGAATGTGTTTGAGGTTGTTACTCAAGATGCAGACCTGGAGCAATTGATCAATGGACAGGGTTTGGCTGAAGGCGCGTATCCTGGTTTTGATCAAGGCATTGCAAACTTTGCGAATAGAATGCGTAATGCAGATGCAGAAACGAAGAGTCAGATCTTCAGTGAGCTTTCTCAAGCAGCAAAAACTGAGGATATGAAGGCAAAGATCGATAAGTATAGAAGCGTGGGTGGTATTAACCTGAGCGATGAGCACTTGACCATCAATATCAAGGTCGATGGTCAGGGCATGCCGTTACCTGCGAAATTCCAGGATCCGGCCATGAGCAATATTCAGGGGCTTTCACCGATCATCCGCGAGATCGCGCCGATGACGCCGCTGAATATGCCGGTTATTTCCGAGCTGCTTGAACAGGGAGCTCCATCGGCATAATGTGAAAGGGTCGTTTATGTTCGGATGTTTGACGCATACGCCGGCTTTTCGTGCGGTTGTGATCATGGTCATCGTGGCGTTTGTTACGATGATCCCCGCGCAGTCCGGGTACAGCCAGAGCTTGATGCCCAAGCCTGGCGTGATGATCAATACGAGCGCAAGTTTTGAGCCTGCCTTGATGGTGGGGTTGAAGGTGGACGTCAAAAATCCCTTCAACCTCTCCTTCATTGTAGATAAAGGCCAGCGGGTCATGCCCGATGATGTGGCCCGGCAGGAATATCAAAAGCTTATCAAATATTTCCTCGCTTCACTCGCCATTACCAACAAAGACATGTGGGTTAACCTTTCCCCGCATGAATCCAATCGTATCATTCCTGATAATTTCATCAAAACAGAAATGGGCCGTGACCTTCTAGCGCAGGATTATATTCTCAAGCAGTTCACCGCATCTTTGATGTACCCCGAAGGCAATGTGGGAAAAGAATTCTGGCGCCGACTTTATGCTCAGGTCTATGAGCGTTATGGCACGACCGATATCCCTACCGATACATTTAATAAAGTCTGGATTTCCGCGGACCAGGCGGATATTTATCAGAAGAACGACACCTCGTTTCTTGTTAAAAGCCATTTGAAAGTGATGCTCGAAGAGGATTTCATGGCGGTTGAGAAGAACAAGGAACAGTTTGGAAGTCCTTCCGATGCTCTCGAAGGGAATTCAGCCCAGGCCCGTGCGATCGCATCCGACGTGGTGCGTGAGGTGATCATACCGTTCATTGAAAAAGAGGTCAATGAAGGGGAAAACTTTGCGCAGGTCCGGCAGATCTATAGCGCCATGATCCTTGCGACATGGTATAAGAAAGCCCTTCGTGAAAGTCTTTTAGGCCAGGTTTACGCG
>CAJBYM010000122.1 GCA_903959815.1 Candidatus Omnitrophota bacterium | reverse complement strand
TCTTGTATGAATCCTTCCATTGCGCAGGTCGTATTCGGGCTTCCGGTTGAAGGGCCCTTTGATTATCTTATTCCTGAAGATCTGGCATCCCGGGTCGCTTTAGGGCAGCGCGTGTCCGTGCGCTTTGCGGGCAAGAAGCGCGTGGGCATTATTGTACGGTTGTTGAAAATGTCAGAACATGTAGGCTCTTTGAGTGTTCTTATTAAGATCCTCGATGAAGCTCCTGTCTTTTCATCTGTTTTTTTAAAATTGTCAGAGATCTTTGCCAGGAAATTTGCCTGTACGCAGGGCGAGGCGCTGCAGACATTTCTTCCTGCTTATTTGCGTAAGCCACGGATCTTTAAAGCTTTTCCAAAGTGTGTCGCTGATATGGGACCAACATCTTTGCCGACACTTATTTTGGACCGTGGGCAAACGCAGCGCTGGGAGATCCTTTTACCTTTGATCGCCCAGACACTCCATAAGGGCCGAGGGGTTCTTGTCCTTGTTCCTGAGGCGATCCGGTGCCCGGATGTTTTGCCGAAGCTGGGGCCGCTCGTCAAAGCAGATGAGCGTGTTCTGATCACGCAGGGTACAGAGAATGAAGAATATCAGCGTTGGCTTGCTATCCGTTCGGGGCAGGCGAAGCTTGTTGTAGGATTCATTTCTGCCGTATTCGCTCCCGTTAAGGATTTAGGTCTTATTGTGATTATTGAGGAAGGCAGTTCTTTTTATAAACATGATCAGTCGCCATTTTATCATGCCCGGGATGTTGCTTTTGATCGGGCTCAGATCGAAGGTTGCGATCTGGTTTGTGTTTCGAGCGCGCCATCTGTTGAGCTATGGCACAGGGTTAAAACGGGACAGGCTGGTTTGAGATTGTTAGATGAGAAACTTCCACCGGTTAAATTCCTGGATTTGACCAATTTTAAGATGAAGAAAGGCACGTTCTTGTCATTGGGATTGCGCCATGAAATGGAAGCCGTGGTCAAGGTCGGGGGTAAGATCTTGCTTTATATCCAGGCGGCGCGTGGTGTGAGTACCGTGGTTGAGGAAGTGAAAAGAAGTTTTCCTGGAGTTCGCGTGGTGGGGTATGACAAGGCCTCTGCAAAGCTGCCCGGCGATTTTGATGTGATTGTGACCACCCAGGCGATGTTCCGTCACCGTTCAAGTTTGAAAGTCGCGCTTTCGGTCGTGCTGGATATTGATTGGGAATTCCATAAACATGATCATCAGGCATCACACAGTGCTTTTGCACTGGTTCAACATTTACGGCAGATGACCCAAGAGCGGGTTTTGTTACAGACGCGCCAGGCGTCCGACCTTCTTTTGCATACGCTGGCGTCGGATGATGTGCATGATTTTTATGGCCAAGAGCTGGCGTTGAGAAAACAAATGGGGATGCCTCCTTTTCAATCCATGGTGACGCTTATTGTTCGTTCGGCTGATCCGGCCTTGGCTTGCACAGAGTCAAAAAGATTGTATGATATGTTGATCCCTGTTCTTTCTGAGGAGATGATGGTGCTTGAGCCTCAGCAGGACCGTTCCCCGGTATTGCGGGGTAAGTTTCGTTACTGTGTGTCTGTGCAGGGGTTTCACAGAGAGCTGCTGGTTGGTGTGATCAAGGATGTGCTTAAAGCATTCAGGGCAAAAAAGGACACGGTTGTTACCGTGAACGTGGACTGATTATGAGGATCGTATTCTTTGGCTGTGATGACTTTGCGGCGATCAATCTTTTGCATTTGATCGACCAGGGGCATCGTATTGTCGGAGTTGTGACGCAGCCTGATAAGCCCAAGGGTCGTGGTTTGCATGTGGTTTATTCACCGACAAAACAGATCGCGATGGCTCAGGGCATTGCCATTTTTCAACCTGCATCGCTTAAAGAACCTGTTCTCGTCGATCGTTTGCGCTGGTTTCATGCGGATATCTTTGTTGTGATCGCTTATGGTAAATTTCTTCCTCCGGAAGTTCTTGATCTTCCCAAACATTTTTGTATCAATGTGCATGCCTCGTTGCTTCCGAAATACAGAGGCGCGGCGCCTGTGAACTGGGCTATCATGCGGGGTGAGTCCGAGACGGGTGTTACGGTCATGAAAATGGATCCCGGCATGGACACAGGTGATATCATCGCCCAGGTGTCATGCACGATCCCCGATGATATGACATCAGCACAATTGCGCCTGAAGCTTGCGGATATGGGTAAACAGCTTTTGTCTGAAAGCCTTCCCCGTATTAAAGCGGGTACGTTTACTTTGCTCAAACAGGACCATGCTTTAGCAACGCGTGCGCCCAAGATGCACAAGGATCTGGGGCATATCCGTTGGGATATGACGGCTAAAGAGATCCATGATCTTGTGCGCGGTGTTCAGCCCTGGCCCGGCGCTTTTACTTTGTGGCGCGGGAATCGTCTGAAGGTTTTGGAAGCTGAAGCGGCTGATGCCGTGTTGAGAGGAAGGCCAGGTGAGATTGTTGAGCTTCACAAGGATGGTTTCTTTGTTCAAGCTGCTGATGCCGCTGTGCTGGTCAAGCGCGTACATCCTGCTTCATCTCATGCCATGGATGCGCGGGCGTTCCTTGCGGGGCATAAACTTGAGGTTGGCGAGATCCTGGGGTAGGAGGGATAAATGTTATTTGTATTTGGTTTTGTTATCTTGTCTATGCTCGCGACGGTTGCTTTGGCTCATTTCTTTATGACTAATCCGCAGGCGTTGGAGATGTTAAAAGGAATGGCGGCTGATTTTACAGGAGGATCTTCGGACAGGATCCCGTATGGCCGAGGGATTCTTGATATAGATGGAATAAGTATCCATTATGTTTATCAGCCTGGCGGGCGTAAGAAATCTTCACAG
>CAJBYM010000121.1 GCA_903959815.1 Candidatus Omnitrophota bacterium | reverse complement strand
AAGGTTATCGAACGTCAGAAGGCGTGGTTCGATGCGGACGGGGATATGCAAAGCTCTTTGGATGGCCGCTTGTATTTGACGCCGGTCATGAGCAAGCTTGAGTTTGGTAAGATCCAGAGGATCGTTGGAACGTATGCGGGCGGGCTTAATGTGTTCAAGCATGCAGCTGTCGCTCCGAAAGCGGTTAAGGCTCCGGTTGCGCCTGCCGTCAAAGCTCCTGTTAAGAGCAAAGGTTTTGCTTTCGTATACAAGACGATCCAGGCTAATCCTGTTGAAGTGTCGTTAGCAGCCAGTGCGTTGCTCGCTCTGACAGGGCTGTTCTTCGTTGTGGGCAAGAAGAACAAGGGCTCTAACAGAATTCGTAATATCGTTTCGATCGCTGTGTTGGCCGTGATGTTGGGGCTTACGAGCTGCGGCGATAAGACAGTAGCACCGGTTGTGACACCGATCGAACAGACCACAGCGCGCACGGCCCCGGTTATGACTGAGTTTGGGATCAAGGGAGAAAATAAGGAAGAAATTTATAATGTCGTCACCGGAGAACATGCGGCGACGGCTTATGTGGTTGGCGTTTTCGATTCGACGGCCATGAATGGCGAGACGGTCGCGGTGGTCGAGCGCGTGAACTTTAAGACCGGCGGTTTTGAACGGGCGTTCGGTACGATCCTGACGAGCATGACCAAATTGGGCCAGGAAAATGTCAGTGAAGAATATGTTCAGTTCTATCCGAGCAAGATGGAACAGGGTGAACCGGCCGAGGGTAAAGCGATCATTGGTTTGTATTCGGATACGATCCGTGAAGTTCGCGCATTCACAGCAACAGGTGATCGTAATACCCGCGATTATGTGATGGGTGAGCAGGTTGGTACGGCCGAGCTTTCCCACTATACGCTTTCCTGCCTGCCTCCGGGCATGTTCGACGGCCTGGATAAGCAGTACGCGGTCATCACGGTTGAAAATGACATGGAAGGTAAGCTGGTTCAGATGTATATCGTTAATGCGCTGACCAATCTTGAGATCGGCCGCATCGAGAAGCTTCCGGAAGGTCAGAACAATTACCGCATTATCTTCAGGGATGAATTGATCGGTAAGATCGCGGCTTATGATGCCAAGTTGAAGGGCAATATCTTTGATTGTAATACACCGGATCTTTTGGCCACGACCGTAACGGCGGATATGAATGAAGTGGATCAGCTCTTTAATGCGATCCAGGATCCGATCTTAAGGCAGCGCGTTCGCACTGAATTTAATGCCGGCCTTGAGACCATCCGTTGGGAAGCGGGAATTACTCTTCCGATCGAGGGCCTGATCCTGGATAAGACCGTGACGACCCGTCCGTATGAGTTGACCTCTATCAGCTATCGTGTCAGGAATGATATCCGCGCGCGCGTTATTGCCGAAGTTATCCGTCCTGGTATAACGCAGGAGATCATCCTTAACAATATATGGAATGGCGAAAAGCCGTTGGAAGGTTATAAGGTCAAGTCTTACCGCGGGCAGGATGCGGGCAAGACCGAAAGCGATATCGTTTCCAAGCTGCGTACCGGCGAACTTGTTCCGCTGGCCAGCTTTAGCAATGGTTATGCCAAAGATTTCAGCATCCTCGGCCTTCAGGATACGTCCTTGATGCAGGTTCTGACGGAAACGCCGATCGTCCGCATGGCCAATGGCGCATATGTCGAGAATCCGGCCACGACGTCTTACCGTTATATCATGCCCAAGCACGATCCTTTGAACCGCGATATCGCCCGCCGCAATGCGTCAGGTGAAGTCAGCGTCATCAAGTGGTGGGATATGGATCATCGCATGTATGACCTGGCGCCTGGTCAGATCGTTATCAATCAGGATATTATCAAGTTCCTGGGTGGGAAGAATATCCTGCGCGATGCTCAGTTTGATGCGCTGCGCGATACGACCTGGGCTCATTACAACTCTATTTATGAAGGCATGGAAAAGACCAAGTATGTCACCACAGCCTATGATCTTTCGACGGGTGTTTATTACGAAGGTCGTCAGTACCATAAGCTTAATATGCGCGTTTATTATTTTGATGCGTATCCTGTGTTCGTTAATGCCGTGGATGCCAAAGGTGATGAGTATAGTTATCGCAATATTCAGAACAAGGTCATGGTTGATGAGAATGGCACGTTCTGGCATTTGATCATTGAGAAGAACGCGGCACAGGGTTGGAGCGATCGTGGGACTTCAGCTGTTGATGGTGTTAAGTATATTTTATTCAAGAATGGCGCGCGTGTTTACTCCAGGGATCGTTTTAATAGCTCTGAAACCCGTTATCCGTCCGTCTTTGATGCGGAAGATCTCTTGCGTAATTCACCGCTGGGTCAGACAGGCAATTGGCTGATCGAGAAGGATTTTCGTCAGAAGGTTCAGGAGTTGGATAAGAATGGGTATGAGCTTAAGTTCAATGTCAAGAAACTTGATCCGTCCAAGGGCAATTATGTGGGCGAAGAAGGCCAGAGCCGTTGGGATCTGATCGTTATGACGGCCAAGGATCTGATCGGTCTTCCGCCCGTCCTTATCCTCTTGGGCTTCTTTATTGGCGGTCTGTTACCGATGTTGGGCTTCCTTTTCTACCAGTTGCGTAATCGCAAGAAGCTGGATGTGAACGCGGCGTCTGAGCAGGAATTCTCCAGCATGGGCTTTATCCCGGAACAGGCGGCGTTGATCGTGCGTGAACGCAAGACCAGCGGTGCTTATAAGAATAATGGTGATTTTGTGCGCCGTGTTGAATCTGAAGCCATGTTGACGATGTTAAGATCTGGCCATGCGATGCGCCGCGCGATCGCGAATCTTCGCTTCAAGATGGGCATGAAGAATGCACAGCACTTCCAATATAACGTGACCAACGGGGTTAACCTTAATGCTCTTCGCAATACGGTTAATAATGTGGATGCGTTTGTCAATGAATTCGCGGCTTTGTACGGCGCTGGTCAGGCGGAAGATATTGCCCTGCAGAATCTCAAGCAGATGCTCCGCGATTTCCATATTGATCTGGCGCGGGTGATGAATACCCAGGTGGTCACGTCCCTTGAAGGTCGGGTTGATGCCCGCCGTGCGGCTCAGATCATCTTGCGCAAGATCTATGAACAGGTTCGCACGCATGAAACACAGTTCAGAAGCACGCTGGTCAATGTGTATATGAATGTGATCAAGGATACCGGTTTTGATAAGTCGTTCCCGGATCAGATCGCGGCCATGACGGAAACGTTTGAGCGCAATATTATCGGCGCCACGGAACTTCCGGAATTGCTCAGCCTGCATAGCTTTGATGTGAAGAGCAATTTGATGGTTTATGCCTGGGATGATCTGCGGAAGGGCCCGGATACGGATCGTCAGCTGCGCAGCACGCTTGTTTCTGTCGAGAAGCTCTTTGTCATGCAGGTGGTCTTCCAGCGCGCGCTCTTCGGGCTCGCCGGCCAGGGCCGTGCCGAAGAATATCTGTGGCATAAATATGTCCGTCCGGCGCTTATGACCACACAGGGCCTGAAGGCGTCTGATCTGATGGATAAGATCAAGATCTTCAAGCAGGTGTTCCATGTCATGCTTTATAACGAGATCCAGGATCGCCTTGAACTCAACCGCGATCCCAATGGCCAGGTGCGCCATTTCCATTTGATCTTCAATGAAGAAATTTATAATGATGCGTTCCGTTATCTCCTCGGGCAGAAGGATGCTACGGGTAAGGATACGGGTTGGACCCTGACGCAGGAAACCAAGGATAAAGTTGCTCCGCTCAGTCAGAAACTTGAAGGGCTGTTGAATGAAATGAACGTGATCATGAATTATGAAGGCGATGCACGTAAGACGGCCATCAACAATTTGGTTGCTGAGTTAAAGCCTGTGATGCTGGCGTTTGTTCAGACGGTTGATCATGAGATCGGTATGCCGGTGATCAAGACCCGCTTGCAGCTTTGGAAGATCAATACGGGCGCGTTCATTAAAGCGGTTACGAAAAAGAACTGGCGCAAAGTTATTTTCAGCAAGGGCGGACCGTATAACCAGACCGCCGATGATATGATGCGCCGCGTTTATCATGTTGTTCTTATTCTGGGTGTGACCGGGTTGTTTGCCTGGTTGAGCGTTGGCGCTTACGCTTTAGCTGTGAATTTTGTGGGCATCGCGAATTTTGCCACATTACCTATCGGCGGGATTGCGGCGGCCATCGTATCTTTGATCTTCATGCCTAGCGCTATTCTTGTGAAGAACCTCATCCGTAAGGCCACGGACAGAAAGATCAAGGAACTTGAGAAGTCGGGTGAGACCAACGCCGATATCGTTAAGGCTAAGAGAGAAGCAATCTTTAAGGCTGCGCGTAGACAGCTTGGTTTCTTCTATGCGGCACAAGCGATCCTCATTATTGGAGCCTTGGTGGCGCCGTGGTCGTATGTGTTCGGCACGGCCATTCTTGCCATTCCTGCATGGTTACAAGCGATCACGCACTTTATCCCTGTTCTTATCTTCATTGACACATGGCGCTTAAGCTTCTTCTCTACAAATTATATGTTCATGGCCATGGCGACTTACGGATATAACGTGCGTAACAATGTGTATGAACTCAATAACTACAAGAAGACGGGCAAGATCGTTGATCGCTTGATGGTCATGTTCACGGATAAGGCCAGAGCTTATGGCTATCGCCAGACCCGCGGTCAGGAAAGACTTGATTATTTCGTCAGTGTGGTTGAGGACATGGTGGGTCAAGATGGCTACAACTTCATTGCACAGAACAAGTCGATGGACGCAACGACTGATCTGGTTAATCGCCTTGAGGGTTTAACGTCAGCCCTCTTTGTTAACGGGACATTAAATACTGCGGTAGAGGCTCAGCTTAAAGCAGAGCTTGAAGCTTTCGTGAAGACCCTTGCGAAACCCGTATTGACCGGCAAGCATGCCTGGTGGAAATTCAAGCGTGATTCATATATCGGGCTTACCAAGCTTGTGGAACATGTGAATGCGAACTTCCGTTTGGATAAGGGCCTCCAGCCTAGGACCTGGAATGAAGTTCTGCCTATGACTGTCCTTATTAACGGGTTCGGCGAAGATTATTGGTTTGATGATAATGGTTTATTGGTGGTTAAGCAAGAGACGGGAACCCGTCAGTTCACACATCGTTTGGGCATGTTGGCCAAGTATAAGACCGAAGCGTATATGCTTATGGCGAATGCTTTGTCCCAGCGCATGGAATTGGGTAACAAGTTCGCGATGCAGGCCCAGCTGACTGTTGTGATCGCACAGATGCAAGATGGGCTGAATAAAGCGACGACAGAAAAAGACAAGAAATATATTAAGTTCTTTAACAAGAAAATTGCAGTTTTGAGAGAGATCGAACAAGACCTTGAAGCGGTTCATACGGCCGGGGCCATGAAAGTGTTTGCCCGGACCCAGTTGCTCCGCTTGATCGATGATCCGATACTTGACCCAGGTTTGACGGGATGGGCGATCTGGAATGATGTTAAGGAATGGGCCAACCGTCAGCTTCCCACAGGTTATAACAATGCGCGTTCTCATCAGGCGGTCCTGTACCGTCAGGTTTCTTTCTATGCGAAACAGTTCGGGATCAACGATCAGGAAGCGATTTATGGCAAATTCAGGATCATCGACCGCAATCTTATGGCAGTGAATGCGTTGGATAATGCACTGGGCGGTGTGAATGTTAATAAAGATAAAGGTATCAAGCAAGCAAAGAATGGTAAGTTGCGTGAAGTTGTCGATGTTCTTATTGAAACAGGGTATAAAACGACTGTGATAAAGAACGGCAATGTGGTTGTCAAAGGATTTGAAGATGTTGAATCTAAGCTTAATGAAGGGCAGAAGAAGCACTTCGATCTTATTCGTAATCACCGCGTATTTCCGGCACGCTTGTTTAATGGCGGCAATGGTGTGATGCTTAATAATGAGAATATTCCTGAGATGGATATCGAGAACGGTGAAAATTATCATGGTGCCAAATGGAATCAAAAGACCAACGTTCTTCCTTATATCATTGGCCCTGTGATGTTGAATATTGACGCAGATCACCGTACCAGTCTGATCGACTTCCAGTTCGTTCATGCGCATCTTCTGGAATTCTTCTATAACCCGGGCATGGCCACATCCACGCCTGTTGTCAAGCATACGATCACGCAGAATATCGGCCCCATGGGTTCGATCATGCCGACTTCAGAGAATGCGTTTTACTATCATTCGATGAGGGGCAAGATGCTCTTCGGCGGTTTGACGGCTTACGGTAAATTCTTTGAGCGCGTTTCAGCTTTGCGTTGGTCTGAAGGCATCACGGATTCCTATGTTGCCGAAGATGCTTTGACAACCATGGCGTATCGCCGTCTGGGGTATATCGCGGGTTATGCGGGTTATATCAAGGATGAAAAGGGTTGGCCGAACCAGTTCCAGGCCGCGCGCAATCCGATCCGCAAGTGGTCGTATGATTCTGTCGAGTCTGTGACCGGCCGTACGAATCTGAAGATGATGATGTCGCCTTATGTGGATTGGGCGTATCTTGCCAACAACCTGTGGCTTGATGGATTTGGTTTCTATTTCAAGAAGCCGGTGGTTGTGCGTTATTTGAAGTGGCTTGTGCCGTTCTACCTGATGCTCGACTGGAACTTGTTCACCAAGCTTCCGATGATCCTTTGGGTCGGGTCGCTCGCGCTTTCACAGGCGGTCAGCCATGGCATGTTCTTCTATAATATTTATGATCGAGCGTTGGGTGTCCGCCGTGGTATTGGCCGGTCCATGATGTTGATCGTGACCAGGATGTTCTGGTTCTATGGCCACATGGTCTATGTTTATAATGAAACCATTGGTAAATTGGCTGAAAACCGCCTGGGTCGTTTCATTAATACCGGAGGCAAGGGCGGTAATATTGAGCGTGAACTTGATTGGCGCATGGTTTATATGCGTAGTTTTGTTCCGCTGCGCTCTTCTTCGATGTTCATGGCCGTGATGCTCATTGCCGTCGGGTTTAGCCCGCTTAAGGCGGTCCTTTGGGCGCTTACGCTTCTGATGCCTGTGGCGGGTGTTGTTGGACCGTTCGTGATGAATCCGGCACGGTCTGAATCCTTAATGAATGACAGATTGCTCAATGCCAAGCATTCCGTGAAGGCGTTCTTCTGGGGTGTTGTGGATAACGTTGAGAAGATGCAGTATAAGTACAGCCGATTGATCCCGGGTGCCCGTGGCGCTGAAGACAAGCTTCAGAAGTGGATCACGGATAATGCGGATCTTTTGAATAAAGGCGCGGATGAGAATGTTGCGCATATGAAACTTTTCCAGTTATTCCCCGGCCATGCCAGAAGGCTTTATACCCGCGCGGCATTGCCGGCTGTTTTCCAGGCCATGGATGAGATCGGTAAGGGCGCGCCAACGCTTAAGGAAAATGAAACATTGACCTTGAAGTTGGAAAATAATGCCAAGGCTTTGAAGAGCTATTCATATCCTATGAAGGCCCGGCTTGATCTGTTGCAGAACAATCCTAAGGAAGTTGCCAGTAAGCGTTATGATCTTCAGTTCCGTTCTGAATATATTGAGAAGTATCTTAAGGTTTTTGAAGGCATGGCGCATTTGAAGGCAGAGTTGGATAAGGCGAATGGATATTTGAGTGCTATTAAGCAAGAGTTAAAGAGAACAGATCTTTCTGCGAAGGAATTGGATCAGATCGATTGGATCCTCGCACAGCTTGAATTTGTGCCGTCAAAGGTTGATCGTCAGCCCGGGTTTGGTGCAGGGCTTAAGAATGGTGTCATGAATACCATTGGTGTTGAGGCTGTCGTTCAGTTGGTCATGATGATCATTCTCCCGTTCTTGATGGTGTTCGATAAGCTCATGAAGACCCTTAAAGGCAAGCAGTCTCAGGGACCCAAGTTCTCCAATATCCCGGCTATTGTGGTGCCTGTGAAGCCTGCTGTAAGTACGTCGGTTCATCAATTGACCATCAATAGGGGGGCAATTAAGAAGGTGGCAGCTCAACATAATCCAAGTGTTGCCCCGCAGCGCACGAACTGGTCTGTTGTCATGGGCAAGACGATGATTTATATGGCCATTGGTATGATCGCCTTGGCCTCAGTTTTCTGGTATGCCAAGAAAGATCGTTCGACAGTGACTGAGCCGGCTGGTCGTGAGATCACGGTTCGTAAGGACACGGCAGCACCTGTGAGCATCCCTGAGGCTGAGGTTGTTCAGGAACAACCGTCAATCGGGAAAGTTGCGCCGATATTATTTAATGTTGGGTTTACAGCATCACCTGGTGTGAATGTGGCAAATCGTTTGTCGGTGTCTTGGAATGATGCATACGTAGATATGTTGTGTGCGCAGATCAGGGAATTTCGTAGTAAATCCGGTCAGAAGCCGGTGATCCCGACATATTATGCCTTGATCCAGAACAACGATTATGTCAAGGCTCAGCAGTGGCTTGATAAGATCGTTGTTGCGGGAGGCACACTTAATATCGGTATTCCTAATTATGATGACCGTGTTAATCCGGGCGTTGATGTGAATTATTGGGGTATGGCCGGCCGACCAAAGAATACGTTCATGGCATTTATTGAGCGATTTGCAGAGCATCCGGCTATTAATGCCTGGGATATTTATAATGAGTACAATCTTCAGGCTAATCAAAACCCGGAATGGTTTGGAGCAACAAATCCTGAACAAGCCGTGAATAATATTTTGCGGGCCACAGACTTTGTAGCCAAACAGATCAAGACTAAGTCATCCAGACCTGTGTATGCTGTTTGGGGTGGCGTTCCTACCGCGCGTCAGGTCGCAGCATTGCGTTCATGTGATGGTATTCTGATGAACTATTACGATATCCCGCGCATTATTGATGGGACATTCTTTAAGCAGGCGGGTTCGGTCATGGGAGAGAAATATTTTGGTTTGCATGAAACGGGTATTGATAGTAAGACATCCGGGGTTGCTGATCAGCGGCGTCAGGCTGTTGAAGATTCTTTGATCGTACGCGCGGCCATACAGCATGCGCCTAAGAACTTTACACTTTTATCTTTCATGAGTGCGAATGACGAACCTTGGAAACCCGCCGTAGAAGGCACTGGCTTGACGTATTCCAATGGACATGTGGATAATTTCGATGGCCAGGTATGGGGTTTGTGGAATAAGAATGGCGTTGCTAAACAGGCGGTTAATGCGGTCAGTGGTGCTCTTAAGGTAAAAACATCTCCCGCATCTATTCCGGCTCATAATGCGCCCATCAAGCCGGTCAGAATGGAATTGATGTTGTTGCTGGGTGTTTTTAGCTTGACGTTGAGAAAGAAAATACGCGATGTGGGTGTGAAGGTTGTGGCGCGTGCCGCAGCTTCAGCAACATTTGTCATGCAAGGAATCTCGTCGATCAAGAAATGGCAGTCGCTGAAGATCTCCGGGCGTAGCGCGCCAGAAGTTGTTCGTTCTTCTTTTGTGAGCCGCAAATCCTCTCCCGTTTTTCACAGTTCCATCAAAGATAATGATATTCAAAAAACCGAAATTGACCGGTTGATCGCGCTGGTCAATGCGCGGGATCTGTCTATTAACGACGCTGATGCCGATTATATCCTGATCTGCGGCAATGACGATGAAGCGACTTTTGCGTATGCCGCGCAAATGTATCACCGCATCAAGGTCCGTCATAACGGCCGGGCGCCGAAGATCATTATTTCAGGTGGCGTGGGCCGTTTGACCGTCCCGCTGATGAATACGATGTTGGAGCGTGGGCAGGTTGTCAGGATCGGCGGCGGTGCTGATATCCTTGATCTTGCGGATCCCCGTGCAAAGGAACTCAATGCGGCGCGCCTGGAATTTGAGGCGGGAAGAATGACTTTCAATCAGTATGTTGAGGCTGTGAAAAGCCGGGTCGATCTGTGCGAGGCGTCGTTGATCAGACAGATCCTGGTGGACATGGACCAGACGATCGATACGCGCGATATCTTGCTTGAGTCAGAGGCGCAGAATACGCCCAAGAATTTCATTTATGCAATTGGCATGATCCGCGCGCGTGAGGCCGGACGGCAGGTGCGCATGGTTTATATCCAGAAGCCGCATCAGCAGCTGCGTACGAAGATGACCTTCCTTAAAGTCCGGCATGATGAAGGCGCTGACGCGTGGCTGGAGGGGATTAGCGCCACGGTCCCGTGGACGCCGGAACAGGGAAATGCTGTGCCATTGATTGCGGGCGAGTTATGGCGCCTGGTCATTTATACGGCCAACCAAAGTTTGAGCGTGAACTGGAAAGATATACCGGCCGCACATTGGCAGGTTCTGGTTGACGCGCTGGTCGGGGACGGCGCGCTGCTTCCTTTAAGAAAAATTTTCAATGACACCCAGGGGATCACGGCTGAAACGGTCCGTTCTGTTGTTGAGGGTCAGGCCTCTGGGCTTCAGGCCCTGGTCGGTCTGGTGCTGCCGGAGTCTGAGAATAATATTGTTTCCTGCCGCATCACGTCCTCCGTTACCCGTCAGAATACCTTAGGCATCACATCCCATGACATTTCTGCTCAATTCGCCCAAGGCGCTGTTGAAGGCCGTGTGGTTGAGATCGATCCTAACCAGGTCGCGGTAAACACCTTTATTTCTGATGAAGGCCGTGCGTATGATTTCAAGACGTACGTTGTTTCCGAGAACCTCGTTGCGAAATACAACAAGCCTTATAAAGCGTTTCCTGGTGTTCCGGTTAAAATTTTTGCACAGCAAGAGCCCATGGCATTTGTGATCAATGGCCATCAGGGGAATTACTGGCAGGGTAATACGCTGGTCATCCGTGACGGTGAGCTTGTCCTTAAGACAGCGCCCGGCATTGCGGAACAGGCCATGCCTGCGCATGACGGTGTTTATGCGTTCTTTGTTGTTAATGGGCCTAAGACCGGCATTGTGGATGTGCGCTTGTCCAATAGTCAGCCGGCGGATGATATTTCTGATTTACGCGTGGCATTGACCGGTCCGGTCGTACTGCGCGCTGGCCAGGATGTGAGTTCTGAGATCGTCAAAAAGATGCCGCCTTTGATGCACAATGAAGTCACCTGGGATGCTGCCAAGGATGCAATGGCGTTCTCGCTCGTGGGCAATAATCGTGAAGGTAAGCTGGTGTTTGTATCTATGGCGGGAGATCCGGCACGCGGTGAAGCGACCGTTAAGGATATTGCCGCTGTGGCGAAGGCTTTGAATTTACAGGATGCGATCCTTTTAGGTACGAGCGCGGATGTGCAGCAGTATTTGGCGGATGAACCGATGATCATGGCTCGGCCGCGTCAGGATAGTGATGTGTCTGCCGTAACAGACAATGGCCGCCCGCTGGCGAACATGTTATATGTGGCTTCAAGAGAAACGCTTGATCGTGATCAAGCCATGTCCGAGTTGTTCATTCGCGTTGATCCTTCCCAGGATGAAGGCTTTGCCAGACTGTTTTGCTCAGGTACCGCCATACTTACTATTTTAGGATTTGCGTGGAACAGGCTTGATAGCATGTATTTCTTCGATCCTTCTACTATTATTGGGCAGATCGATCATAACTGGCTTAATGATTTCATTGCTGTGCCTGTTGTTGTGATGGGCGTTTATGTCGCCATGCTGGTCGATCTTCTTGTGACCTCTCCGCTGCGCCAGGCGAGTGAACTTCCCGCGTATTTCAAACGTGTGGCGCAGAAGTTCAATTATTTAAGAGCTTCTGTAGCTGGGGCAGCTTTTCTTGCGATCGCGTGGGAATGGATCAAGGTTCCGCTTTTGGGCCGCGTGTTTCATCGTGCGGATGTTCTGGTATTCATCGTGGCAGCGGCTGTGACTGGCGCACTGGTGAAGCATCTTTATCCTTTCAATTATTTGAAATCTTTCAAGAAAATCTCTGGTAAGAAGTCTGGTTTGAAAGACACGCTGACTGTCGGTGTATGCCTTGAAGCCAGGGACTATTTGAAGTTGCTCAATGGTGTTGGCGGTTCTCAACAATATGCGGATGCGGCAGCTGCGATCGCGCATGCTTTTGAGAAGTGGTATATGAGAGAGAATAAAGATGATGCCTCGCCGAGCATTTATGAAGAATTTGAACAGATGTTCAAGGATGAACCGATCGCACAGGTTGTTGACGGTGTTATTGAGTACCATCCGGCATTCGCTCTTTTGATACCCGAGATGCAGGAATTTGTTAAAGCACATGAAATGATCCATCAGCAATATCCCGCCATTGATGATGAAATGGAGATCTGCGCCATTCATGTGATGCCGTCAATAACAATTGCCATCTCTTCAGCGGTTCTTTTTGATATGAACGAGTCAAGTCATGTCTTTTTAACACAGGGAGAAGAGGCCCTGCGTAAGCATCAGCGCGAGTTTGAATCTGTTCCTTTCCAGCCCGGAATACTTTTTAACTTTGTGAAGAGATTGCTCGCGTTGAATAGCGTTTTCCCCAGGGCGATCAAAGTTGTTGTTCTTTCGCGTCATGATCCGGATACAGGTTTGAGGGTATCACGTTCCTGCAGGCATTATGGTCTGGATATTAATCAGTTCGCTTTTACGAACGGCCGATCACCGTTGAATTATATTGAAGCTTTTAAAGCATCTGTTTATTTCTCGGCACAAGCATTCAGCGTTAAAGAAGCGTTGGCCAGAGGGCTTCCTGCCGGCCATGTTCTTCCCGGCACAGTGCTTGAAGATCTCAACGATCCTGAGCTTCGCATTGTCTTTGATTTTGACTGTGTTCTTGTTGATGGTGCGACCGAAGAGATGTTTGTGCGTGAAGGAAAGACAGCTGTATATCAATATGAGGAAGAACATGGGGAGACCCCGCATCAGTCAGGTCCGATGAAGAATTTCTTTGTGGGCATGGCTGGCCTTCAGGTGCGTGACCGTCGTCGCCGGTCTTTGTCAAATACGCGTTCTGTTTTACGTGTGACGGTGGTGACGGCGCGTGGCGGACAAAACATGTACCGTGCTGTGACGACCATGCGCAGCTGGGGCGTTCCTGTTGATGAAGCGATCTTTCTGGATGGGGAATCCAAGGCACCGATCTTTCAGGCGCTGCGTCCGCACATGATCTTTGATGACAGTAAAAAGAATTTCAATGATGCGCCGAAAACGTCATTGTTGATCCATGTTCCCTCTGATATGGCGCAGCAGACACCTGTGGTTGAATCAAAGAGGCCGATCCTGCCATTATTGTTGGTGGGCGTTATTGCCGTTTGTTCGCTTTTTGGCCTTATGACCGGCAGTTCTTTATCGACGGCAGATATGTCTTATGCAAGTTTGGGTACCGTAGGCGCCATGCTTTATATCCGCCAGATCCTTGAGGCGCTGGGGATCAAGGATCCTTTGGAGGGCAAGACCATATTCGGCAAGCCGATCAGTGTTTGGGCCAAAGAACATAAGCTTTTGCAAGATAGCGCGCTCATCAGTTCTTATGAGAAGCAAGATGCCAAGAAATTCAGACAGGGCGTTATGAGCCTGCCTGTCAAAGATATCAGAAAAGTTCTTTCTGGTTTTGCGAAGTCGATGGGCGAGCAAAAAACGATGGAGAAGACGCTCAAAGGAAGAAATACAAAACGACAGCTTGCGCCGCTTGTGACCTGGATGGCGGAAATTAAATATATTTCGCAGGAGCGTCAAAAGAGGGAAGGCAAGCTGTTTAGCCGTGTGGATATTTCGAATATGACGCTGGGTGAGCTTCCGGTGTGGATCCTTAAAGATAATGGGGAGCTTGCTGAATCTTGGCCGACCAATGATGTGGGGTATGCGCGGCCCGTTGATCTGTTGTATTGGATGGCGAAGGCCAATAAGGCTCCGCCTGCTGTTTATTATGATCTTGTGCGCAACCGGGCGACCTCTTTTAATGCCTTCCTGGGCAAAGTAAAGCCTTCCCGCATCAGTCGTTATGTTCAGCTTTCTCTGTTCTCTCTCGGCGTATTATTTTCCGCTACATATTTATGGCAACTGGTGATGGGCCCTGCGTCTTCCGATGTGGCACAAACAGCCGGTTTGGGTCTTATCGGACTGTTCGCCGGATTGCGCCGTCCGCAATTCCAGCTGCCGAGCTCGGATCGCTCTATAGAGGAGCCGCAGGTTATTCTGGGTAGCAATGCAAAAGTCATTCCTGTCACAAGTAAGACGTTCCCTGACGGCAATATTTGCCCGCAGATCATGGAGCCAGAAGCGGTCAAGGGTGAGGCTGTAACGATCTCTTACCGTATTCATACCGCGGGCGATCTGATCAAACTTGCGCTTCTGGCAAGCGCCCTTAAAGATTATCGTGCCAGGCATATTACGTTGGTTCTTGACCAGGAATTGCCTCTTTATGATAACGGGATATTGCACGTTTATCGTCGCCTTGGTGTCAGGAAGATCTTGTTTAATACATCCAACGGACAGAAAGAATATGTGTTGCGGCCTATCGTCAAGGCTGCGCCGAAGAATGATATTGATGTGACCAAGGTTCTTTTTCAGCACAGAAGGCTGAAGCATGATGCACAGGAAGCGGCCCGTGTGATCCGTCAAGAAAGCCATGAGATCAAGATCACGAAGGTGGATGATTCGCCGTTGAACTGGAAGATCGCGTTAAAGACGCATGTTAAGGGTGAAGATGTCTTTTTGTTGCATAGCACGGAAAACAATGTGGATATTGCCGAGCTTTGGCTGATGGGTATGTATTTGACCGGGCGTGGCGTGCGCAGCCTGGCTTTGATGAATGCCTATGAAGGATATGCCCGCCAAGATAAGAGATTTGAAGAGGGCCAGGCGATCAGTGCCAGGACCATGAAAAAGATCGTGGATGCTTTTGTTCACGAGAATAAGCATACGGCTTTGAATATTCATTATGGCAATGGTGTTGGTTTTATTGCACTCAAAGGTTTTGACCGTCACCAGATCTATAATCTGAATTTCTTTGTCCAGTTGGCAGAAAAGAATGTCGAATATATTGCCCGGAAAGTTGGGCGCAAGAATCTCGAGCAGGAACTCAAAGATCATCCGCTCTATATTATTCTGCCTGATGATGGGGCGTATGCGTATGGTTTACATGCCAGGAATATCCTTGTTGATCTTATTAAGAGAAAGTATGACCTGGATGTTCCCGTTCACGTTGGATATATGGATAAGGTCAGGGTCAGCGGGACCAAGGTGCGTATCCCGGCTTATATTACAGATGAAACCGGTGCCAGGATCACCGAGGGGCTTGCCAAGAACTGGATCTTTGTCCTGGATGATGAAACATCCCATGGCTCAACGATCCTTGCTGCGGTTTATGCGCTGGTGATCAAGCTGAATGCCAGCTGGCCGCGTGTTTTGACCGGGGTTGTTCATGGAAAGTTTGCCCAGGGCCTGAAGCCTTTTTATACAGGGTATAGCAGGAAAGAATTGGATCGCGGCAACATTGAACGCCCCAAGAGTGAATATATTGATGATGATAAAGAACAGATGCCGCCGATCCGGATCGTGACGTCACGTTCGGTCAAGTTGCCCAGCACATTCCCCAAAGAATTGACGGTTTCGATCGGCCCCATGGTCGGGTATGCCGTGAAGTATATTGTTAATACGACGGTCTCAGATGTGGTTTCGAAAGTATGGACCAATCGGATCTGGCGCGGGTTAAAGAGATTTGTTGTTGTGGCGGGTCTTGTCTATGCGCTGGCTGTAGCTCCCACAGCAGGTTTTGCGCAAAAGACGCAGGGACGCGAGCCGACGGCGCTCGAGACCGTGATGCGTATGGGGTATCCCATGAATCAGGTTAATAAGATCAGTTTCTTGGTCAGTGAGATGTTGGCGGATCCAGACTTTCGTGGATGTGAAAAAGGTTTGCGCGCTAAAGATACCAAGACATTTGTTGCCAGTGTGGAAGAGTTAAAGAGACTCCTTGATGAAAAAGGTTATTTGAATTGGGAAAAGCCAAATGCGTTGGTTCGATCTTTGATCAATTCCGCAGGGCCTGCAAGTCAGGATATTTTTGAGCGTATCGATCAGTCTCGTGCATCTCAGTTTGATAAAGATTTTTTGAAGTTCTCTCTGGTTAATAGTGGCAGCGTTAATCAAATCGTTGACATCTTTTTGGATCGCCAGGGCATTAAAACCATGCATCTTTTTCAGACAGGGCATTTTTCTCTGATGGTGCCGCGTGAGAATGATACGGTTGTCCTGATTGATCTGATCAATGGTATTGTTCGACCGCTGCGTCTCAAAGAGTACTATCAGAAAGAAAAGGAGCTTTT
>CAJBYM010000120.1 GCA_903959815.1 Candidatus Omnitrophota bacterium | reverse complement strand
TGACGCAACTCAAAAGGAAGCACATTAACACAAAGAATGATGTTATTTTCTTCATAAGCCGCCCCTTTCAAGGCTACAATTCTAAAAACACTGGTGCCTTCGTCTACCACCAGTTATAAATATACACTATAAATAATATGGAAAACAACCCCATCCGTGGTTTTTAAGAAAACCCCGTCGTGTAAGCCATTAAGAAAACTTCAAGAATTTCCCCATTCAGCTCCAAACAGCCTTTTTTGCCACTTACAGAACAGTTGCGGGTCAATCATCAACTCCGGGACAAGATAAGAGTCCTTGTCCTCAAGTTCCCGGACAATTTCCCTCTCCTGACCATGCTTTCTTTTGAAATCAAGACCTGCTATTTCATCCGGCAGGAGTGCAAGCACGAGGCTGTTATGATACTCTGCTGCACCATTGACAGCTTCAACCAGCTTCGGCATCCCCTCAAAACCAATCTTCTCCAATGGATTGAAAGACAGCTCGCCAAAGAACAAGTCCATCAACGATGCCAACGTTACCACTTGCCGAGCCACTTGATAAAATTCAGTGACCATCGCCCTTAACGGCTCCCCAACAGAGGGCTTGAACCGTATCCGGTCACCCTGCTCTGGTCGCTTCTCGATAATCTCCAGCACTTGAAGATTCTCAACAAAATCAATGCTCGCTTTCACTTTTCCCCGTAAAAATAGCTCACAATTAAACAGTTTCAAGTCAAAATTATCCTCTCCATCCCTAATGACCAACGAATAATCCTCATCAATGGTGTTGTCCGGCGACGAAACGCCATCTGAAACAACCGGACTGGCAGACCGCCTCGCCTCAACCTCTGCCCGTCGTTTTGCGTATTCTTCCTCTGTTTGAAGTCGTCGAAAATAATCGCTCTCCAACACTCCCTTGGCGAACGCAACCCCCTTGGATGATGTCATAAGAAAATGCAGCTTGCTCATCCTGAAAAAAAGACCGTCAGCATCTGCCGCAGCCTGACAATAATCCATCAACAACTGGGGAAATAAATCAAAAGCATGCACAAGCCTGTCGTAGCCTTTTTGGTCATCATCCGCCATGCCTTTCCTGAGATTGTCCTTCTCGGATTGCGAAAGTAATCCTGTGCCAGATTCTTTCCGGCTCACCAAATCCCGGAGCATCAACCTCGCCCTTTCCTTTCCATCCAAACGAGATGCGTATTTCTTAAAATCCAATTTATCTGGCATAAACTGATTTCCTTAACCTTGTTGGTAAATCTTTTAATGTTGCCTCAATCGCATCCAGCCGATTGGTATTTTGTGCCACCTCGTAAGCCTTCAAAAGATGCCCGGTGAGGTTCCCGATGGTCGTTGCCACCCTTGGGTCAAGTTCACCGCTCCTGACTTCGCTGATGGTCTGTACCAGAAGCGTGACCACATCCTGCGGAACTTCTATCTCAACCCGGGTTAAAGGCTGGAAAACCTTCATCTCTCTCACCTGACCGCCCTTGGTCACGGCTTCAAGTTTTGCCTCCCGGCTATCCGGGTCGTGGCTGAAGCAGAGGCTTTTCCCTGCCAGAGCATAAGCACCGCACTGTCTGCTATCTTCGAGGATATAACAGCATTTGAGAGGTTCAGACATGGCTTCCAGCCTCGCTCATCAAAGGTAAGTTAACTTGTATGGGGAGGGGTGTGTTTGCGTCGTCCTTGCCCCTGTATCTAGAATTGATGACCATTGGCGTCCAGTCATCTGCCACGCCATAGGCACATTTCTCCGCAAGATAGTCACTTGCCAGTTTTGGGAGGTCATAGTTGTATACCTTGGCGACAGATTCACCAAAGAATGAACGGCACCTCAATTCAAGTTGCCTCGCCATGAGCGGGTCAATGCCATGTACAAGGCAATGCAAATGCACAGATTCATGCCTTCCTTGCCTTTCAGCGACCACAAAACACCGGATACAGCCCCGGAAGAAGACCGCTTGAGGACTGTTTAGGTGCTTGAAGAAGTAGCGGAATTGCCTGAAGGCATTGGCAGACAGCACCGGGCGTCTGAATGTCACGGTAAGATAAATGCTCCACAGGTGTGCGTCTGTGTATCTCTTGTAGCCTTGGATTAACGCTTGCATATTCA
>CAJBYM010000119.1 GCA_903959815.1 Candidatus Omnitrophota bacterium | reverse complement strand
TCCCGGCACCTCCACCAATTTTTTCGTATAAAAAACCTTCTTCCATGCGGGAGAAGGTTTTTTGTTTTATACAGGGAAAGGGAATGGTTCGTTGGAAAGATTCTTCTTAGCGCACGTTTATTTAAATAGAGGGAGTTGTTATCAAAATACGACTGTCGGGTTTTGGCAGTGAACAACTTGCATAATAGTTGTATCGAGCATATACTTATTCCCAATAATGATTTTTTTATATTATATTTTATTTAACTTGGAAACTTTATGACACAGTTAAAAAGTCTTCTGACAAAAAGTATCAAACAAAAACTTACCGTGAAACAGGATTCTTTCTTCAAGAAGATCAGTGACCAGGGCATTGCGCTTACCTATGATGATGTGCGGTTGACGACCGGCTATTCCGCGGTCCTTCCGGACAGCATCAATATTGAATCAAAGTTCTCGAAGAATGTCGGGTTGAAGATCCCTATTGCCAGTGCCGCCATGGATACCGTCACCGAGGCTGAAATGGCGATCGAGATCGCCAAACTCGGTGGTATCGGTGTTATTCATAAGAACTTCAGCCCTCAGGAGCAGGCGGCCCAGGTCGCTAAAGTGAAGTATCATCTTAACGGCCTTATTGAAAAGCCGATCTGTTTTGATGAAAATGTCTCCATTGGCGAGATTCTGGCTTACAGAAAGGAGAAGGAGTTTAGTTTTCATTCCTTCTTGATCACCGATAAAAATTATCGGCTGGTTGGTATTCTTACTAAGAATGATTTTGACTTCTGCGAAGATTTCTCCCTGAAAGCCAAACAGGTTATGACCAAGAGTGTTATCACAGGAAATCCGAGTATCGGTTTGCGTGAAGCATACCGGGTCATGAAGGAAAGTAAGAAGAAAGCGATCCCCTTGGTAGATAAGGATGGTAAAGTCGCGGGTTTGTATACCTTTAGCGATGTAAAACGAATTCTATCGGGTGATTCGAAGTCTTTTAACGTTGATAAGAACGGCCGCTTGAGAGTGGCGGCCGCGGTGGGCGTGTATGACGATGCCTTTGAACGTGTGGAAAGTCTTGTGGCTGAAAAAATCGACCTGGTGATTATTGATACTGCGCATGGCGATTCCAAGGGTGTTATGGAAACGCTCAAGGTGCTGAAGAAACGGTATGAGGTGGACGTTGTGGTCGGGAACATTTCGGAACCTGAGTCTGCGGAACGATTGTGCCGGGCGGGTGCTGACGGTTTGAAGATCGGCCAGGGTCCTGGATCTATCTGTACGACGCGCATTATTGCCGGGATCGGCAAACCGCAGGTCAGTGCTATTTATGAGTGTGCCAAAGTGGCGTCGAAATTCGGTGTTCCCGTTTGCGCGGACGGTGGTTTGAAGTATTCGGGGGATATCCCGATCGCTATCGGGGCCGGGGCACATTCGGTTATGATGGGTAATATGCTCGCCGGGACCAAGGAAAGTCCGGGCGAGTTCCGTTTTCATCAGGGGGTGCAGTACAAGGTGTACCGCGGCATGGGGTCGTTGGGTGCCATGGAGCGCTATAAAGGTTCTCGCGAACGCTACAATCAGGGGAAGAATGATCTGGTGCCTGAGGGGATGGAGGGGATGGTGCCGTACAAGGGACCGCTAAAAGAGGTTATTTGTCAGTATATCGGCGGCCTGAGGCGTGGTATGGGTTACGTGGGTGCAGAGAACATTGAAGACTTGCGGGCGATTGCGCAGTTCGTGAGGATAACGGAAGCGGGCAAGGCAGAATCACATCCACATGATATTGTTATTACGCGTGAAGCTCCGAATTATCGTGAGCGTGTATAGAAAAGGAACTTTTATTTTGTGTTTTATGGAATAAAAAATGGTGTTTTGGAAGGCTTCGGTTGAGCCAGAACATAGCTAGATACATTGGCCTCTTGCCCGAATGGGCGGAGGTTTCTTGTTTTTTGTGCTTGAAATATCACAGTTGAAATATGCAGAGTAAAGTTTCTTAACTTGTATAATGTTACATGGTATTGGGTTAGATAAAAGAATCTTATTGTGGTATTGGGTGGGGATAGTGTATGCCTCGTTTAATGATAATATGGATGAGTTTTATTTTAGTTTCTTTTGTTCTCGTAATGCCTGCGAGATCGGGAGAGATGCTTCCGGTTAAAGACTTGCTGACAGAAAAACAAATTGAGAAGTTGGCTAAGATCATTAAAGCCAATACGCCAGAGAATCCACGTTATCAAGGGACTAAGCCCATCTTCACATGGGTTTGTCTAACCCTTGACAAAGATATTCAACCAGACCTAAGAGATGCGATCGTAAAAGTTTTCTCAGGACATTATGAAGTATATCTGAATAGACAAGATGTTCCCGCCGAAAGAGCAGATAGGGATAATCCATTTCGAACCGGCGGATTTTACTTTGATGTAAGAATTAAATTTGTAGAAAATAATTTAATAGAGGTTTCTTATTCTGATAGAGAGTCCATGGAAGCGGGGAGTTCTTTTAGTATCAAATATTCCTGGAATGGTGAAGAATGGGTTGTCGTTTGGAAGGCGCCGGTAGCTTTAAGTTAAAGAAAGTGGTTTGCCTTATGAAAATCATTGATACGCATGTCACAGAAGTTATCCGACGTACAGAGCATATTTTGAGCGTACGGTTTGCCATGCCTGAGGATGATGTGTTTCAGGCGGGGCAATTTTTGGGTGTGACCTTGTTCAGTGGCGGGGCAGAGTTTTCACGGTATCTTTCTTATTCCAATTCTCCCACAGAGAAGGGGTATATTGAGGTTACTAAACGATTGACGGAAAGTGACTTTTCTCAGGCCATGTCTAAGCTTCGCGCGGGGGATGTGGTAAGGATCAAATACCCGATGGGGAAGTTTACTTTGAACGAGGGCCGTGCGAAACATGCATTTCTCGCCGGGGGCATAGGGATAACCCCGGTCCGCAGCATGTGGAAATGGGCTTTTGATCAGCGGCTTGCCATGAATATGGTTCTTCTATACAGCAATCGTTCGGCCGAAGAGATCATTTTCAGGGATGATTTCGAAGATATGGTTTCAAGACACAAGGGCTATAAGCTTGTTCTTTCCTTGGATAGTCGCGTTCAATGTCCTCTTGATTGGCAGGGACGTTGTGGCTATATCGATGCTGCGATGATCCGGCAGGAGATCCCGGATTATGATCAGCGCATTTTTTATGTCTGTGGCCCGATCGTGATGGTTAAAACAATGGTTGATGCATTAAAGTCTGAACTGGGCGTTTTAGAAGAAAATATTCAGAGGGAAAGTATTTCGGGGTATTAAATGGCCTTATGATTTGTCATTGGAGTATTCTTTTTCCCACGTTATAATAAAACATCAGTTTAACCATCGACAGGACACCCTATGTCTAAGAAAAAGCTGAAGAAGAAATTTTATGAGAAAGAATTAGCCCGGCTTCAGGTCGAGCTGGTGAAGTTGCAGGAATGGATCAAGGCCAAGGGGCTTAGGGTCGTTGTTTTATTTGAAGGCCGTGATGCGGCAGGTAAGGGCGGGGTGATCAAACGCATCACCCAGGAATTGAACCCGCGCATTTGCCGTGTGGTCGCGTTGGGTACGCCGACGGAGAAAGAAAAGACCCAGTGGTATTTTCAGCGTTATGTGGCCCAGCTTCCGGCTGTCGGTGAAATGGTCCTCTTTGATCGCAGCTGGTATAATCGCGCCGGAGTGGAACATGTGATGGGGTTTTGCACCAAACATGAATATGAACAGTTTCTTTTTGATTGTCCTGATTTTGAACGCATGCTCATGCGCTCGGGCATCATTTTGATCAAATACTGGTTCTCGATCAGTGATGAGGCTCAGGAGGAGCGGTTTCAGCGGCGCAACACGGATCCGGTCCGGCGCTGGAAGTTGTCTCCTATGGATGTCCTTTCACGATCCAAGTGGGTCGATTATTCCAAGGCCAAGGATGTGATGTTTAAATATACAGACATTAAGGAGTCGCGGTGGTATGTTGTGGATGCAGATGATAAGAAAAGAGCCCGGCTCAATTGCATCCATCATCTTTTATCCAAGATACCGTATAAAAACTTGACACCCAAGCCTATTGTTCTGCCGCCGCGACAGAAAGATACAGGTTATAAGCGGCCGCCGATCAATAGTCAGCATTTTATTCCCAGTGTTTATTGAACCTAATAAATAAGGAAGGTTTTATGAAAATCAAAGTTTTTGTTATTCTCGTCGTAGGATTTCTTTTTGTTCCAGCTGTTGTATTTGCTGGACAAGGTGGACGCGCTGCGGTTCGTCAAGAACATCAGGCTGAACGTCAGGCCCATCATCAGCAACAAGTATCAGAAAATAAGGCGCTTCGCCAAAGTTTGAAAGGTAAGACAGCTGAGGAGAAGGCGACTGCCCTTAAAGCGAATCGTGAGACCCAGTATGGGGAGAATAAGACGTTTAATGCGACATTACATCAAGAGAATATGACGGCATTGCAAGCCCGGTTGGCTAATAATACGAAGTTATCGGAAGCCCAGAAGACAGAACTTGTTAATCATTTCGAGAGTCAGTATCAGGAGAACGTTTCTTTCCGTGATGAGCGTTATTCTGAGAACACGGCTTTCTTTGATCAAGTTGCCAATGATGCCAATATGACACAGGAACAAAAGAAGGCCGCGATCAAGGCTCATTTTGACGCGCAGAAAGTAGAGGCCAAAGAACACGTTCAGCAGCAGCGTTCTGAAAATAAGGCTTTAAGGCAAGAGATCCGTTCTGAGGTGCAGACACAGATGGGAACGGGTTCTGAGAACAAATAATTTCTTTTACATTGTACTGCTTGTTTTCTCTGCGTGCGGATGCACCGTCCTTAAGCTGCCTTTTGAAGTTGTTAAGACAGCCGGAACAGTTGTTAAAACAACAGGACAAGTGGTAGGGGTTGCCGGCACAGGTGTCATCACCACAGCTCAGGTGGTCGGCAAGTTTGTTGATGTGGGGGGAAAGGTTGTCGACGCTGTGGTCAAGACCCCCGGGGCAACAGAGCTTGTTATTACGAAGATCAAACCATAACGGTTTTTGACGCTCAGAAAAGTATCTCCGCATTTTTGATACTCCCGCACAAGCCAACCTTGTTTTCACCCCTTTATATATGTCATATTTATGGGGGTGGTTTAAATAATATTAATAACTCATAGGCATATGTATAAAAGCATTGTGTTGATAGTCTTAATGACTTTTGTCACGAATACTTTCGTGCCGCAGGCCTATGCCCAGAATTTGGCCATAAGTGCCTTGCCTGAGCCCGGGACCATGATCTCAACAAGCCCTGCTGTTGAACCGGTTTTGATTAAGGGGATCAAGGTCTATCCGCAAGATCCATTCCGTCTTGATTTTATTCTGACTCCCGGCGATGGGGGTGACCTGCGCGATATATCCCAACGTCTGATCAAATATTTTCTGACCAGCCTGACGTTTTCTGAGAAAGATCTGTGGGTGAATCTTTCTCCGTATGAGAAAGACCGGATGATCACGCCAGAATTGGGACAGACCCAGATGGGCCGCGACATGCTCGCTCAGGATTATATTTTGAAACAGCTGGCAGCTTCGGTCATTTATCCACAGAAAGATCTGGGCAAAGAATTTTGGGACAGGGTTTATGCCAAAGCGCGTCAGATCTACGGGACCGATGATATTCCGATGGATACGTTCCATAAGGTGTGGGTGCTCGCCGATGAAGCCAGGGTTTTTCAACAGAGTAATTCGGCGCATATTGTTAGCGCGCACATGAAAGTCATGCTCGAGTCAGATTATCTTGCTCAGGAAAAGAATGTGGATACTGCGACCTCTCGCGGGGATCTTGCCAAGCAGTTGTATCGCGAGCTCATCATTCCTGAAATTGAAAAAGAGGTTAACACGGGTAAAAACTTCGCAACATTGCGGCAGATCTTTCACGCATTCATTCTTGCGACGTGGTTTAAACGAAATTTGAAACAGTCCGTATGGGATGATGTTTACACGGATCAGAAGAAAGTGGGTGGGATGAGCGGAGGATTAGAGCCGCAGATGGTTTATAAGAAATATCTTGAGGCCTATAAGAAAGGCGCTTTTAATCTGATCCAAGAAGATACTGATCCGATCAACCATGAGAGTGTGCCGCGTAAATATTTCTCAGGTGGCCATGTTCTGGGTTCTGGTCATATTAAGATCCTTGACGGGGCTGAAGAGCTTACCCCGGATGAGCAGGGTTCCTTATCAAAAAAAGGAGATGTTGTTGTTCAGGCGAGGGTTGATCCTCTGGCCGAGGGAGCTCCCGATCAAGTGGATTGGAAGGCCATGATGCAGCGGGGAGAGGCCATGGCCTATGAATTGATCGCGGCATATAAACCTAGTCCGGTTCCGGGTAGCATTTATGAAGATACGTTAAGAGACGGTCTTCTTAACGGGTTTTCGATTATTAGAGGCGTGTTCGGTCTGGCGATGAATAAGCAGATCTTTGTTGCCAGGGGTTTGGGGTCGCCGCTTTATGTTCTTAAGGGTATGGAAAATGCTTTAGCTGTTCTTGATGATGACGTCTACCGTCAACGTTGGCTGGATTGGGCACCGCAGGGGTTAAAGAAGGGTGTGCGTTTTTGGAAGGGAGATATGAATCCGGCGCATGATCTGGCATGGATAGAAGAACAGCGGGCGCATGTGCAAGGATTGAAAGATGTTCTAAAAAAGAATCTTCCTGAATTGCGCAGATTGATGGAGTTCATTTATAAGGAACTGGTTAAGCCTGAATATGGGATGAATGTGGAATATTTTCCCGAAGAATATGATGTTGCTCCGTATATTTTTAGGGATTTCCCTGATTTTAGTGAAGAGTCTTCTTATCTTGCAGCGAGAGCGATCTATGATCAGCTTTATAAAAAGATGAATATGGATTTGATCGAAGCCGGAGATCTTGTACAAGCATCGCATATTGCCGCCAGAGAATTCTTCAGGGGTTTTCAAGACTGGATGATGACCAAAGGCCAGGATCCTCAAAGAAAATTTGTGCTCATGTTCGCCACAGGCAAGAGTCCGGAGATGGCTTACAAGATCATTGAAGATCATTTGAAGATGGATTGGAGTGATCCCGGGATAAGGTTGATGCTCCAAGAGCAGGGCATTGATCCGGACCAGAAGCCGGATATGCGACGGGTGGTATCATTTCATTTGGACACGGTCATGCCGCAGAAAAGAGCGGCGTACTTTGGTTTTGCGAACATTATTAAGAAATGGAATCAAAAATTCGGCATTCCAGAAGATCAACAGAATTTCTTTTATGGTGATGTGACATGGACGGACAAGGGGTTGGGGTTCAGGCAGATGACATCTAAAGAATTCTCGCGATTGCAGGCGGATATCAAGAAGAATGGATTAAAGATCCAGGATTATATGGATCATCGGCTTGATCAAAAGCAGTTTCCTGTGCAGCATGCATTTTTTGCCGGCATGGAAAATCAGAACACGTATTTAACCCGCCATTTGAAAGAACAGAATGCGGGTTTGGGCATGGGTGAACAAACAGGTGGGCCGGATATGGTTTTTGGCAGTACGGGTCCGTCCCATGAAGGGCTGGGGCATATTGCATTTGTTGAGTCTGAGTATATAGGTAAGACCGAGGCTTTTGTGGGCGCTGCGAATCATCATATTGTGGCAGGTCAGGCGTCACAGGGCGGTGGATATGGCAAATTGATGAATAATATGGGCGTGGCGACATATTCTTTGGCAGACATTACGCAGAATAAAGATGCCCAGTTCATTTTGATCGTGCTGGATAATAAAAAGAAGAACACGGTGCAGAAAGGTGTTGAAGGAACATTGGAGAACGGTGCAGCTGCACCGCTGGTGGCTTTGCAAAAGGTCCAGGGTGTGCTCATTACGGACACGGGATCCGGTAGTGAACTTTTGATCAATAAATATCCGTGGGATTTTCGGTTGATACCTGAGGAGGACTGGACCGATGGTTTACGCCGGAAGTTCTTTGTACGTTCAGCGATGAGGGCAGGGAAACCGTTGAGTGAATTGAAGTCAGAAGATATTGTTTCATTTGATCAAGGAAGGGCCCATCCTTTGGTTGCGATGGTCCGGCAAAAGAATTTAGAGATCATATTGCAACAAGGTTCGTTTGAACAGCAGAAGAAAAGTGTGATCGATCATATGGCATCCAATGTGATCCCTACGTCGGGTTTGGCCCAGAAGCTTTGGGGGCAAGCCTATGTGGACCGGTTTAATGCGGCGAAAAAGAGTTTGGCAGGATTGATCGCAGAAGAAGCATCTGAAGCAGATATTACGCAGGCCCGGGCTGACGTTGATGTTTTAAGAAAGACGATCATTTCTTTTGATCCGCATATGGATGACAGATTTCTTGCGGATCCTGGTGCTGTTAAAGAGCTTATTGCTGAAGGACATCGTGTTATCGCGATCGCGGCGACACCGGGTTCGTCGGCTGTCAGTGATGATCTGGTGCTCGGCATGTTGCGGCGGATGATATCGTGGGATGAAGCAAAGATGGCTAAGACCAGGAATGCGGCCCGTAAGGAGTTGTCGACACGATTGAAAGATCTCATTGAGCGTCAGACGCTTATAAGGGTAGGGGATCGCCTGAGTTATGATGTTTGGAATAATATGAGTTCTGAAGAACAGGATCTGCGCGCGCAGCTTCTTTTTAATTATATTGTTAATAAACTTGCGCCACATACGCTCAGTACGAAGAGTCAGCTTGAATATTTTGTTAAGCGTATTGAAAAGTTCATCGATCTCAGGCCCGAATGGGGAGCGGCTTCTTTATCGATCTTGGATGATATCAAAGGTACGGTCCGGTTGATCGAGGAAAAGACGGCCATGCTCTCATGGGGTCTTGCGTATGACGATATTTATGATCCTGTTAAACCAAGCTGGTATAGCGCGTTGGGAAAACTTGGAACAGCCAGTCCTCAGGATATTATTAATATTGTCGCGCTTTTTGAAAAGAATAAACGTGTTGATGCTGTCATCGGCAACGGTGAGGGCTTTTCCGACTTTGAGGCGCATGCATCGACCAAGGCCACGGCTATTGCGACATTGTTTGCGTTGGAAAAAGAAGGATTTCTGGATCGGGATAGTTTTGTTTATATGACCTATGCGGGTGTGTGGGAAAGGACGCCGATGGAAGATGCTGATGTGACCATGGTGTATTCTCCGGAGCAGGTCCTGGCATTTGACCGGCTCTTTCAAGGTTTTTATCGGTCTCAGGCTCCGGCCGAGTCTCCTGATGCTGGACTGGATGCTTTGGCGTTGTTTTCTGATAATGTGACATCTAACGGCAGATCAACCGCTCAAGAATTGAAGTCATTGATCAAGCTAGACCCTGGAATAGAAAAAACTTTAGACGGCGGCGGCATTGCTTTGAATTTCAGGATATGGAATATTTTTGATCCGCAGACACGCACGTTCTTATTAGCCGAGATTGACAAGTTAAATGAAGTGGCCGGACCTCTTAAAGACACCAATTATAAGGCATTGTATGGTCCTCCGCCCGTGATTAAGGATGTGGGCGGTATTGCGCTAGATCCGGCCCGCATGAGTTTGGGGATAGAGTCCCAGGGGGACCGTGTAAAATTTGATATTGATCCTGCCGTGTTGGCCCGTTATAAGGCCGCTTCAGGGTTTATCCCCGTGATCATCCGCATACAGCCGATGACCATAGATCCTTCCTAAAAACCGGGGCCCTAAAATAGAGTAGAAAAATCTAGTTGCGGGAACAGGGGGTGTTGACTATAATACGCCTCGCTTCTTGAGCTCTGCCTGTCATGAGACAGGTGTGCAGCGTTAGAAGATAAAAAGGAGAATAAAGCGGTATGGGTAAAGTTAAGCCAGAAAATGAGTGGAAGTTCAAGTGTGCGATGAGCGGTAAAGCGATCAAGCGTCGTAAGCGCTATTATCGTAACGGCAAATATTTTCTTAACAAGGCCTCATGGCAGGCTTTTGTGAAGAAGCAGAAAGACGATGCGGCTGCAGCTGCAGCGGCGGCCGCTCCTGCGGCGGCTGAGGAAACTCCGAAGTCGTAAACATATTACCATTTGATTTACGGGGCAGTAGCTCAGTTTGGGAGAGCGCCTGCATGGCATGCAGGAGGTCGTGGGTTCAACCCCCATCTGCTCCACGTTTTTTCAAGGATTCTTGAAAAAACGCCCCGATGCCGCGTGGTGAGCGATCAGCGAACCCGGGCGATCGGGGCTTGATATAAGCTGGAGTGGCGGAATGGTATACGCGTCGGTCTCAAAAACCGATGTTCGCAAGGGCGTGTGGGTTCGAGTCCCACCTCCAGCATGATCCTTCCTTTTATCGTAAACCTTCCCATTGAACATGGTTGACAATCTATTATTCCCCTATTAATATGGGGAAAAATACAGGTGTCCCATGCTGACAAAAATCGTTCGTTCCCTTAAAACACATGAAGGTTATCTCTCCGGTGAGGATATCAGCCGTGCGCTGAATATCAGCCGCGCTGCTATCTGGAAATATATGGATCAGCTGCGCGATCTGGGTTATGAGATCGAGGCTTTTCCGCATCGCGGTTATCGGCTTGTATCGTGCCCGGACCGTCTTTTACGTTCTGAAGTCCAGTGCGGGCTTGGAACGCGCAAGTTCGGCTGTGATGTTCATCATTATGATGCTTTGGGTTCGACCATGGACGAAGCTTTTCGCCTTGGTTTGGCCGGAGCTCCGGAGGGGGCTGTGGTCGTTGCGGAAGCCCAGACCAAGGGGCGTGGCCGTATGGGGCGCAGCTGGTCGTCACCTAAAGGTAAAGGCATTTATTTTTCACTGATCCTTCGGCCAAAACTTCCGCCATCTCAGGCCGCCATGTTGACGCTTGCGGCGGCTGTTGCTGTGAGTTCAGCTATTGAGAAGATCCTGCCTCAAGTTAAAGCCCGGATCAAATGGCCCAATGATCTTTTGATCGGTGGCAAAAAGCTGTGCGGGATCCTGACAGAGCTTTGTGCTGAAACCGACCGCGTGCAATTTATTGTGGTCGGCGTTGGGATCAATGTGAATACCACGTTCACACAACTTTTACCGGAAGCAACATCGCTACGTGTTGAAAGCGGAGCGGTATGTTCACGCGTTTTTCTTTTTCAGGAGATATTGCGTCATTTTGAAAAAAAGTATCTGGCATTTTTAAAAGAGGGGTCGTCCGTGATCGTGGCGGATTGGAAAAATCGTAGTGCGACGCTGGGATGTAAGGTCCGTTTCATGGAGCGCGGGGATCCGCGGGTGGGCGTGGCCGAAGATCTCGCCGATGACGGCGGGCTTTTGATCCGTATGCCGGATGGCAGGATCATCAAACGTGTGGCCGGAGATATTTTGTTATGAAGGATATGTTTGCTCATCAGCTGGATGTTTTGTCGGCCCAGGGTTTGCGCCGTTCGCTTAAGGTCGTGGCGTCTGTGCAGGGACGTGAGATCGTACTGGATGGGCAGAAAGTTCTGAATTTCTGTTCGAATGATTATCTGGGGCTGGCCGCTGATCCGCGGCTTGTTCATGCGACCGAAGAAGCGATGGTGCGCCGGGGATTCGGGGCAGGGGCATCGCGTCTTGTGTGCGGGAACTTTGATGAACATGAGGCGCTTGAACACGAGCTTGCGGCATTTAAACATGCTTCCGCGGCACTTGTTTTTTCTTCAGGGTATATGGCAAATACAGGGATCATTCCCGCCTTGGTCAGTCGGGGGGACGCCGTTTTTGCGGACCGTTTGAATCATGCCTCCATCGTGGATGGGATTGTGCTTAGCCGGGCGGATCTTTGCCGTTATCCGCATAAAGATATGAACGCCTTAGATGAGATGCTCGGTAAGGCAACGGGTGCCCGCCGGAAACTGATCGTGACAGATACGGTTTTTAGTATGGATGGTGATCTTGCGCCGCTGGAAGATATTGTCCGTCTGGCCAAACAGCATGATGCCTGGCTCATGGTCGATGAGGCGCATGCCTTTGGTGTTTTGGGTCCGACGGGTGCGGGGCTTGTGGAAGCGTTGGGGCTTGAGGCGGATGTGCCGCTGCAGATGGGGACATTGTCGAAAGCTGCCGGCGCTTATGGTGCGTATTGTGCAGGGGATGCATTGCTTAAAGAGTATCTGCTTAATTCAGCTCGAAGTTTTATTTTTACCACAGCCATTCCACCGGCTGTTGCGGCCGCTGGGCGCGCGGCGTTGAATATCATGAAGAGTGAGCCGCAGCGTAGGGTCAGGGTTTTGGAACTGGCATGCAGGATGCGTGATGGACTAAAGAAGCTTGGCTTTGATACGCTGGAGAGCGCAACCCCGATCATTCCTGTGATGGTGCGTAAGGCGTCCGTTGCATCAGAGATGTCCCAGAAGCTTTTAGCGCAAGGGATCTTTGTTTCTGCGATCCGTCCTCCGACAGTTCCGGCCCATACGGCCCGTTTGCGCGTGACGGTGAGTGCGGCTCATACGGATGAGGATATTCAAAGATGTCTGGAGGCATTTGAGCATGCATGTTGATGCACGAGGTCAGGGTTCGCTGGAGTTTTTGTTTATCCATGGTTTTGGCGGGAGCAGCGGAGTTTGGGCGGCACAGACGGAATATTTTCAAACACGGGGTCGTGTGCTGACGGTTGATCTGCCGGGTCATGGACAGACACCCTGGAACGGGCAAACATTAAAGGACATGGCTTTTGAATTAAGTCAGGGTCTGGATGAGGCCGGGATCAAAGGTCCTGTTTGTGTTGTTGCCAGTTCTTTGGGCGGATTGATCGCGCTTGAGCTTTGGCAAAAGCGGCCAGAGATTTTTCGATCATTGTCTTTCGCGGGATCGGTGCCGCGTTTTACAGCCGTCGATGGATTTCCTTCAGGGCTTAGCGCGGTGAAGATCGATAAAATGAAGGCGCAGATCGAAGTTGATCCGGGTCTGACACTGGACGTTTTCTTTCGTTCCTTGTTCACGCGTCAGGAACGTGAAAGTGCTTCGTACGCCTGGATCAAACAGTTGCGCGTGCAAATGCCGGTCCCGTCGAAAGATGTACTGAATACTTATTTGAATATCCTTAAGATCACAGATGCACGCGAGATCCTTCGATCCGTGAACGTGCCTGTTCAGTTTATTCTGGGTGATGGGGATTATATTTGTCCGGAAGGTATTGTGGGGCCGCTTAAACAGATCCTTCCTGGGGCCAGATTTGATGTTATACCGGATTGCGGGCATTTGCCATTCTTGTCGCGACCGGGTGAATTTAACGGACTGTTAAGAGATTTTATAAAATGACCGTTTTAACAGATAAAGAATTTATTCGCCGTCGGTTCTCGGATGCGGCATCGCATTACAGGGATTTTGCGGACATTCAGGATGTGATCGCCCGCGAGCTTGTTGTTCGGGCGAATGTGGCAAGAGATATGAGCGTTCTGGATGTTGGTGCTGGTGACGGGCGTATGGCGCAGGTCTTGATAGATGCGGGGGCTCATGTCATCGCCGTGGATGGGGCTTGGGGCATGGCCTCTTTGGGGCTTCGCCGTTCACCTCATGCGGCATGGTTACAGGCCGATGCGGCCCTTTTGCCATTTGCATCACGAAGTTTTGATACCGTCATTTCATCGTCCGTTTATCAGTGGGTTGATGATCTGCCGGGGGCATTTGCCCAGGTTCGGCGTGTGTTGAAGCCCGGCGGGCGATTCATGGTCGCGATGTTCGGACATAATACGCTGGATGAATTATTTGTCAGCATGGATAGGGCGGCGCGCTCAAGCGGCAAGAGTTTGCCGGCTTTAAGGCGGCTTCCTTCGGTCGCTCGTGTGCGTGAGGCTTTGTATCAGGCGGGGTTTCAGGAACCTGTTGTTGAAGTTGAAAGACGTACGACGAGATTTCAGGATATTAAGGCGATCTTGGTCTGGTTAAAAGGCATCGGGGCCAATGCCTTGACGAGGAAGTTCTTTTGGGGGAGGGTTTTCTTGGCAGCAACACAGAAAGAGTACCGCGTGAGTTTTCCGCAGGGCGATAAATTGCGTGCGACCTTTGAGATCATCTGGATCGAGGCAAAAGTATGAGAACATTCTTTCTTACAGGGACAGACACGGGCGTGGGGAAGACCCATGTGGCTTTGGCCATGGGCTTGCTTTTGAAGAAGGCAGGGCATGATGTGGGTGTGTTTAAGCCTGTGCAGTCTGGCGTGGGCGACGCAGAATTTCTGAAGAAGGGGCTCGGGCTTGCGGAAGATCTGCGCGAGATCAATCCGTATTTTTCCGCCGAGCCTTTAGCACCGCATATGGCATTCAAGCGCGCGGGGGTGAAAGTCCTTCCGTCAGGCATCATATCTGCTTTTGATCGTATGGCACGGCGTCATGAGATCATGTTGGTGGAGGGTGCGGGCGGACTTTTGGTGCCGATCGTCGGGGAATATATGATGGCGGATCTTGCGCGGGAACTTGATGCTCAACTGATCATCGTTGCGCGACTGGGTCTGGGTACGATCAACCATACCCTTTTAACGTTGCGTGAAGCGCAAAGACGCGGCATCCGCATTGCGGGCGTGATCTTTTGTGATACGACCGGGAAGAAATACGGGGTCCTCGAGAAGAGTAATCCGCAGGCGATCAAGGAGTTGGGGGGTGTTCCTGTTCTGGGTACGGTGCCGTTTTTAAAGAAAACAGATCCCCTCAGCGTTGTCCGTTCATGCCGCGGGAAGATCGATATGAAGAGCCTCTTGTCGCACCCGTCGCGGGATACACATCGGTTACTCGCGCTGGATAAGAAATATGTGTGGCATCCTTTCACGCAGATGCGGGATTGGAATGCGGATGTGCCGGGTAAGCCGCTCGTGATCGACCGTGCCGAAGGTTCTTATCTCATCGATACGCAAGGCCGCCGATATCTCGACGGAGTTTCAAGTTTGTGGGTCAATGTCCATGGGCACAGAAAGGCGGCTTTGGACGAAGCTTTAAAACGGCAAGCGGATAAGATCGCACACTCGACCATGTTGGGGCTTTCGAATACGCCGGCGATCGAGCTCGCCGCCAAGCTTGTTGAGATCGCGCCCAAGGGTTTGGCTAAGGTCTTTTATTCGGATAATGGTTCGACGGCCGTTGAGATCGCGCTGAAGATGTCGTATCAGTATTGGCAAAATGTCGGCCGGATGAAAAAGACATCCATCGTGCATCTGGAGAATTCCTATCACGGGGACACGCTCGGCAGTGTCAGCGTCGGCGGGATAGATCTTTTTCACAAAGTTTACCGCAAGCTTATTTTCAAGACCATCAAGATTGAGGCATCGCCCGATGCGTTTGAGGCGCTTTTAAAGAAACATCATCAGACGATCGCATCGATCGTGCTTGAACCCATTGTGCAGGGTGCGGCTGGAATGATCATGTGGCCCAAAGGGGTTCTCAAGCGTTTTGAACAGTTGTGCCGCAGGTATGATGTTCTTTTGATCGTGGATGAAGTGGCGACGGGATTTGGCCGTACGGGTAAGATGTTCGCGTGTGAACATGAAGGGGTTCGGCCGGATTTTTTGTGTATAGCCAAGGGGATCACGGGCGGCTATTTGCCATTGGCCGCGACTTTGGCCACACAGCGCATTTTTGACGGGTTTTTGTTTCCTTATAAAGATATGAAGACGTTCTTTCACGGGCATACCTATACCGGTAATCCTCTGGCGTGCGCGGTGGCTTTGGCGAATATCGAGATTTTTAAGAAAGAGCGTGTTCTCGAGCGCTTGCAACCCAAGATCGTCTTCTTTCGGAAACGTTTGTTGCGGCTTCAAGAGATCTCTTGTGTTGGGGATATCCGTCAACGCGGGTTCATGGTCGGGATAGAATTGACCCGGGATCAGATGAGCGTGCGTGTGTGTGAACAGGCGCGTCAGCATGGCGTGATCCTGCGGCCTTTGGGGAATGTGATCGTTCTCATGCCGCCGTTATCGATGAGCATCCCAGAGCTCGAGGTTCTTGTGACGGCCGTTGAGTGCGCAATTAAGGATGTGTCCGGTGTTCAGGATGTGCAGCGGGGTTTCTTATGACAAAAAAGAAGATCATGGTTGCGATGTCGGGGGGTGTGGATTCTTCGGTCACAGCGGCCCTGCTTCTTGAACGGGGGCATGCGGTGGAAGGTGTCACGATGTGTTTTGAGCTTCCGGCGGCATCGTCCGAACATCGTCCGAGCTGTTGCGGTCTTCAGTCCATTGAAGATGCCCGGCGTGTATGCCATGCTTTGGGCATCACGCATCATGTTTTAAATTACGGGGATGCTTTGGAGTCTTTGGTGATCCAGGACTTTGTCGATGAATATGCCAGGGGCCGTACGCCCAATCCGTGCGCACGCTGTAATCGTTATTTGAAATTTGAACGTTTGTTCAAGGACGCGCTGGCGCTCGGTGGTACGCATTTGGCCACAGGGCATTATGTTCAGAATATTTATAATCCTTCGACGTCAGCTTATGAGATGCGTAAAGCCCGGGATGCCCGCAAGGATCAGTCGTATTTTCTTTATGCCACACCCCGGGAGAAGTTGCCGACGCTTCTTTTTCCTTTGGGCGGGTATACCAAAGATGAGGTGCGCGATCACGCCCGTCGTTTTAATTTGCCGGTCGCGGAAAAGAAGGACAGTCAGGATATCTGTTTCATTCCCGATGG
>CAJBYM010000118.1 GCA_903959815.1 Candidatus Omnitrophota bacterium | reverse complement strand
ACCTCGATCCTCAATCAGTCTTATGCGGATCAGGGAAAGACGGAAGGTATTAATACCGTAGATGTGCGCGAAAAACAGGACATTTATGATCTTTATGTTCAGGCGTTCAAGAAAGGTGTTTATAATTTCATCAAAGATGAGTACGATGAGAATTCTCAGACAACCATTCCGCGGAAGTATTTCTCCGGCGGTTTTTCTGCCAAGAACTTTGTTCAACGCATTATTAAAAGTTCGACTGTGGCCAAGCTTGTTTTTGCAGGATTGGCTATTATGACGTTCAGTTTGGCTGCTCCTCAAGTTGCTCAGGCGCAACAAAAGTGGCACAAAAAGCCCTTGTCGAGTGAAAAATCAAGGATCGCGTTTTATCAGCCTCAAGAGAAGTTGAATTTTATGCCTGAGCTTGCCGTGGGTTTTGGGCCGGTTATCACTCAGTTGGGTGAGGAAAAGAAAGTAAAGAATACTGACGTGCAGGCTAATATGAATTTGCTTCCAAGCGGATCGCTTGGCCTTATGTGGAAGGTCCCTTTTATGCATCTTACTCCCAAGATGCATGCAGCCTTGGTGGCTAATACTGGAGTCTTTGCGGCACAACAGGTTAAGATGAACGAACAGAAAGACCGTTTTCAGACATTGCAATGGAAGCAGTCTCTTTATGGCGCGGGTGGTTCGGTGGGGATAGGCTTGATGAGCGACAATAAAAATTTAGGATATGTCGCTGTCGGGCGTTATTATACTGTTAATAATTTTGAAGGTTCAGTTGCTCTTGTTAATACGCCTTCAGTGGCTTTTAATAAAGACTATAATAATTGGATAAGTTCAGTTAAGGTGTCAGGGACAGGCGGTGGCTGGGGCGTTGAGATGGAATTGTTGCAAATGAATGATCGAGACATTCTCGAATTTTTCAATAGGACACAAACTGTCCATGTAAGGCTTGTTCTGATTCGTGAATTTCCTTTTAAGAGTAAGAAAGAGGCTTGTGATGCGTATGGTACGTACAATAAAAGGAAGTATCAAAAGAATCGTGATAAAAAATACCGTGACTACTCGGAAGAAAAGATCAAAGAAAGTCCGATGATCCCTAATACTTCTCGGAAGACTCGAGAAGGTGGTATTAATCTTAATGCTGAGAATATGATCTTTAAAGCTACGGGCGATGCGACGGATTTTGTTATGCCTTCGTCTGTCGATAAGGCTGCATTTGACCAGATCAAGGGACTTGTTCCTGTTTTTATCCGCATGACGCCGATCTCGGGTATGGATGGGCTTATGGCTTATATCAAAGCTCTTCCGTAACTCTCCATTGGACGTTTTTCCTTCCTTGCATATAATACTTCCTTAAAGACCATTCAATTCTATTAAACTTCAGAGGATTTCATGGACCAGATCAAGATCTTTTTGGATGAAAAAGATATGCCGCGCCAGTGGTATAACCTTGCGGCTGACCTTCCGACACCCATGTTGCCCCCCTTGACGCCCGATGGCCAGATCGTTACGCCGGAGATGTTGGCGCCGGTTTTTCCTCGCAATTTGATCGACCAGGAAATGAGCACCAAGCGCTGGATCGATATACCAGAAGAAGTTCAGCAGGTCCTTTATCAGTGGCGCCCGGCACCTTTACGCCGTGCTGTCAATCTTGAAAAATTCTTAAAGACGCCGGCGAAGATTTATTACAAGGATGAAAGCATATCACCTGCGGGCAGTCACAAGACCAATACCTCGGTTGCCCAGGCCTGGTATAACAAGCAGGCGGGTGTGAAGAGCCTGACAACCGAAACAGGCGCGGGGCAGTGGGGTACGGCACTGGCTTTTGCCTGCCATGTATTTGGGCTTGAATGCAAGGTCTTCATGGTCCGTGTGAGCTTTGAGCAAAAACCGTTGCGCAAGATCATGATGGGCCTTTGGAATGCGAAATGTATTTCCAGCCCGTCGATGGAAACACAGGCTGGCCGTGCGGTGTTAGCTGAGATGCCGGATACGCCGGGCAGTCTCGGGATCGCGATCAGTGAAGCGGTGGAAGCTGCCGTGACCGATAAGACCGGCAAGACCCGTTATGCGCTGGGTAGTGTTCTTAATCACGTCCTTTTGCATCAGACGATCATTGGCCTTGAAGCGCAGAAACAGCTGAAGAAAGTCGGGATCAAGAATCCGGATATTGTTATTGGCTGTGCAGGTGGTGGCAGTAACTTTGCTGGCATCGCATTTCCTTTTACGCGTGAGAAGATCCATGGGGCCAAGATCGAGATCATTCCGGTCGAATCTGCAGCATGCCCCAAAATGACCAAAGGTCGTTTTGCTTATGATCACGGTGATATCGCGGCGATGACGCCGCTTTTGCCCATGCATACATTAGGATCTCACTTTGTTCCTCCCGCGATTCATGCGGGTGGTTTGCGCTATCACGGGATGGCACCTCTGGTGAGTCAGGCGATCGTTGAAGGTTTAATGAAGCCTCAGGTTGTGGATCAGCTTCACAGTTATGAGGCGGCTATTATTTGGGCGAGGACCGAAGGTTTTGTCATCGCGCCTGAAACGTCCAACGCGGTGGCATGTGTCATCAATGAGGCCAAGAAAGCCAAAAAAGAAGGCAAGGAAAAGGTCATTCTTTTTAATTTGAGCGGCCATGGTCTTTTGGACCTGGCGGGTTATGATAAATATTTGAGCGGGAAGTTGGAAAGCTCAAAGGTTCCGCATGATGAAATAAAAAGATCTTTGGCGCGCGTTCAGGTGGCACATAAGGCGCCGGCGCGTAAGACCGGAAAATGGTAATGCGTGTTATTGTTGTCCTGATGCTTCTGTTGACGGGTTATGGATGTGCGCTTCTTCCCGCGGCACAGGATGAGGACGTACAGCGTTATAAGAGCCCGTCTGAACTTTATGATAAGGCGCTTGGGTTTTATCAATCAGGGAAATACGCGAAGGCCAGGGATCTTTTTCATGAATATGTAGGACAGTACTCTGACAGCAAGATCCTCAGGATCGCGATCTATTATCTGGGGCATTGTTATCAGATGCTGGGGGAAGACAAGGATGCTTTGGCCCTGTATAATCGTGTTGTAACAACGTATGGCGATGAAGATTTTTGGGGTCAGCAGGCCCTGGCGCGTATCCAGCAGATCAAAGGTGAATAATGGGCATGAAGAATAAGAACACATTGTATCCTTCCACACTCTCTGATCCTGAGACATGGGTTGAGCAGCATGGTGATTATCTTTTTCGTTATGCGATGATGCGTTTACGTAACAAGGAATTTGCCGAGAACATGGTTCAGGAAACATTTCTGGCCGCACTCAAGGGCAAAAAGTCCTTCAGCGGTCGTTCAACCGAACGCACATGGATGGTCGGTATTCTCAAGCACAAGATCATTGATCATTACCGTAAGGATTTTCGCGAGCGTCCGGTGACAGATTTGCAGAATCTTCAGTTCGAAGAAGAGCAGACCGTGGACCAGTTTTACGATGCGATGGAGAATCCGCGTAAATATCCCAAAGACTGGATGCCGGACCAGCAGGCGGTATTGAGTTCTAAGGAGTTTTGGGTCGTTCTTCATGGATGCATGGACAAACTTCCTAAAACAACATCGAGTGCTTTTGCGATGCGTGAGTTGGATGATATGGATACGCCTGAGATCTGTAAGGAGTTGGGCATCAGTTCGACGAATTTATGGGTTATGCTCCACAGGGCTCGTTTGCAGCTGCGTGAATGTCTGGAAAGGAATTGGTTCGAGAAAAAATGAAGACTCCTGATAATTGGGAAGATCCAACACCCGTGCCGATTGTCACCTCCTGTAAACAGGCGGCGAGATTGGTGTCCATGTCTTTTGAGCGTAGGCTTACTGTGCGTGAAACCTTGTCTATGCGCATTCACCTGATGATGTGTAAGACCTGCACGTTTTATGGTCGTCAGATCACGGCCTTGCGTACTATTTTTTCCCGCCATGAAGAAGTCCTTTCCAATACACCTGCCAGCGATGATGAGAAATTGAGCGATCAAGCCAAACAACGCATCAAGTGTTTTTTAAGTAAGCATTAGCATGTAGGGGTGGGTCTGTGACCCGCCCTCATGAGATGATGGAGCGACGAGGCGGGTAATTTTGATCATCACATCTTCTTCTATTTGCGGCTGGCCTGGTTTTGTGATGACCAAGGGTGATATCAGTCTTGGCCTCGTTCCTGATCTTGGCGGGCGTATCATGTCCCTTCAATTTCGCGGGCAGGAACTCCTTTATGCCCCTGTTGTCTCTAAGCCAGAACTTCCTTTATTGCCTCCAGGGGATATTGCGGATCTCGCTGCCTTCAAGCGTTCTTTTGGTTTTCAGATCTTTGGCGGTGACAAGACCTGGGTTGCGCCTGAATGGGATTGGGTCGAGAAAGTGCCGCCCTTGGACCTTGATGCCGGGCCTTATGCGTTTGAATCAAAGAAAGATGGTTGTATCATGACCAGTCGGGTTTGCCGTGAGACCGGTTTGCAGGTCGTGCGTCAGGTGGGTTTTCTTGAAGGCGGGGATATTGCTCTTGTGGAAATACTGCGCAATAAGACCGATCATCCTGTATTGCGCAGTGTCTGGAATGTGACCCAGGTCGCCCGGCCTTTTGATGTGCTTATGCCTGCCCAAGCCAAGGACATTCGCTCCTATCATTATGATGACAAGACATTACTCGACCCCGGGTTGGTGCCTTTTGAGAAAGACGGGTGGGTTGTTATTCCGTGCAGGGATGATGTGTGTTTCAAGTTTGGCGGAGTTCTCCGGGAAGGCCGCGCCGTTGTGATGAAGGATACGCCGCAAGGCATGGTCATCTTTGCGAGGGTTTTTGACATTTTCAAGGATGAGCGTTATGCGCACCGTTCTATGCTGGAAGTTTTTAATTCATCGCGTTATCCTTATGGGGAAGTGGAAGTGCATGGAACGTTGAAGCCTATTCCTCCAGGCGGTGAGGTTGTTTTGAATCAGTTGTGGCGCGTTTATTCTGCTTGAAGATTCTTTGTCTGGAGGTTGTGGGTGCTGGCCTTGGTGTTATAATGAACTTGTGTAGCAGGTCCAATTATGAAAAAAATCCTCGTTGTTGACGATGATCCTGTGATCCAGAGGTTTTTGGAGGGGATCCTTACGCGCAATGGTTTTCAGGTTCTGATCGCCAAGGATGGCGTTGAGGCGTTAGCCGTGCTCCACGATCATGTGCCGGATGCCATGATCCTGGATATTATGATGCCGCACATGAATGGATACGATGTTTGTCGCGCGGTCAAAGTGGATGCCCGTTTAAAGCGCATCCCGATCATCCTTTTGACATCGCTTGATCAGGAAGTTCAGGCAAGATTCCTTAAGACCTTGGGTATAGAATATTTGAACAAGAAATGTAAGGCCGATGATATCCTTAATAAGATCAAAGAGCTTCTGAACCGATAATATGAAAAAGATCCTTGTTGTTGACGACGATGCTGTGATCCAGAAATTACTGAGTGAGATCCTGGAACGTGAAGGTTACCAGGTCATCAGCGCCCGCGATGGCATTGATGCCATGGTTATGATCCGTAAAGAGCGGCCTGATCTGGTTGTTCTTGATATCATGATGCCGCATGTGAACGGTTATGATGTTTGCCGCAGTATTAAATTCGACCCTGATTTTAAACTGACCCCCATCATTTTGTTGACTTCGCGTGATCAGGAGATCGACAAGCATATTTTGGGCCTGATGGGCATTGATTATTTGCATAAGACATGTAAGCCGCAGGACCTTTTGCTCAAGATAAAAAAGATCTTGTGTCAGATCATCCTTGTTTTCTTGATCTTTGCGTTGCCTTGCGTGTCATTTGCCGCGCCGTTGACACAGGGGCCTGTCAAGACGCCATTTCAAGAGTACAATCCTGATATTGATAAGTTCGCGTTTGCAAAAAGTTTTATTACGAGCTTGAGCTATTATGGCCGCTTGAATCAGCGCCTGGCCAAGGAAAAGACGATCGGGGATAAGTTTGATATAGATCTGAACGTGATAAAGGCTTTGGTGGATAACCGCACGCTGGATAATACCGAGCTACGCATTGCCAAGAACTATCTTCCGAAATATGCTCAATCCAAGAACATGCTCATCCGCAAAGTGGCCTATGATGCCATGCTCGCGTATGAACAGAACATCATGGTCAGTTCTTCAGAGCGCCGCTTATGGGAAGCTTATTATCGTTTCAAGAAGTTGGGTGTTCCTAAGAAGCTCAATGAGGATGATTTCAAAAAGCAGATGGCCAATCTTGCACGTGACCGTAAAACATCGGGTATGGCGCTGCTTGATGCGGTGATGATGTTCAAGAAATTGCTTTTGAGCGCGAAGTTGTGTCAGGATGAAAATTGTCAGAAGCTTGCGTTAACACAGACTGAGCGGGAGAAGCTTATTAAGAAACTTGATAGTTTCGCCAGTGATAATATGGCGTGGGGTATAAAGGCCGGACAGGGAACGTTCCAGGCGGCCATTGCTTCTGTACGCGAGATCCTGGAAGATTCGACCTATGTTCCGCTCCCCTGAGGTTTGTGTTGTTGAGGCATCTGCCGGCTCTGGCAAGACTTACGCGCTGGCCAAGCGTTATGTTCAGCTCATCCTCCATTTGACCCGTCTGCATTCTACACCGCCGATCCATGCGATCTTGGCCATTACATTTACACATAAAGCTGCTTTTGAGATGAAAGAACGTATTTTAAAGTTCTTGAAGGAGCTTGCTTTGGGATGTATGCAGGAGAATGATCGCCGTGAGATCCTTGATCCTTTGGGGATGACGTCGCAGGAAGCCCAAAAGATCGCGCGCCAGGTCATGGATATGATCCTCAGACATTACAATTTCTTCCAGGTTCAGACGATCGACAAGTTCATCAATTCGCTTTTGATCAGCTCTGCGTTTCAGATCGGGTTTACGGCGAATTTTCGTATTAAAACAAGTTCCCGCGAATATTTGGCACTGGCGCTTGATGGTTTGATCGATGAGGCGGGGTCGAATGCGGCTGTCAGAAAAGCATTTGATGATTTCTTGACCAGCATGCTTTTGGTTGAATCACGTTCCGCTTGGTTGCCCAAAGATGTGGTGCTGGATACGATGGATCAGCTTTTTCGTGAATATAACACCTATGCCAAAGACTTTGTGCGAGGGGGGCAGCATTCTGAAGATATCTTAAAGGCCAAGACTTTGGTCCTTACGGATGTCCGTGCTTTTGTTGATCAAATGCCAGCGGGCGTTCATGCCACATTTGCCAAGAGTTTGCGCAAATTTGTAGAAGAGCATGACAAGGGATTTCGTTTTGCCCAGGGTTTGTCCGCGTATTTTGAACCTGGTAAAGATATTCCGTCGACCAAGAGTCTGGTCCTGACACCTTGGCATGAAGATCAGTGGCAGAAGATCCAAAAGGGATTTGTGAGGGCGGCTGATCAGGAAGTTCGGCATCTTTATGATCCCTACATTGAGATCTTTGCCCGGACCCGGCAGAAACTTGTTGAGGCATGTCGCCGGGAGGATATTGTTTTTCTATCAGAATTGAATGCCAAAGCGCGATTGGTTTATGAAGAAGGCATGGCACCTGAAGAGCTTTATTATCGGCTAGCCACCCGTTTTGAACATTACCTTTTTGATGAATTCCAGGATACGAGTGTATTGCAGTGGGAAAATTTACGTGTCCTTCCTGAAGATGCGATATCTACCGGCGGATCTCTTTTTTACGTAGGGGATAAGAAGCAGGCCATTTATTCGTTCCGCGGCGGAGAAACGCAGCTTTTTGATGATATCAGCGCGCAGTATGATGCACCGGGGTATCATCTTGTGAAACAACATTTGAATACAAGCCGCCGGAGTCACGCGCAACTTGTGAACTTTAATAATGAAGTTTTCTCGCTGGCTAATCTTGAGCGGTTCATGCAGGCACGCAATGATAAGAACGCGTCATTGATGCCGGTTCGTCCCGTTGATCTTAAGGAGCTTGTGCGTGTTTATGAAGGAGCGCGGCAGGAGATCATTCACACGTCTCCTGAAGGGTGTGTGCGGGTTGAAGTTTTGCAAGGAGCGGGTAAAGAGTTGGTGCATGCGGATGCAAGGCCGCGGGTCATGGAGCGGCTTAAAGAATTACGCACCCGGTTTGATGTGGGCGATATTGCTATTTTGGTCCGTAGGAATGATGAGGTTGAGGAAGTGACCCGGTGGCTGCTTGAAGAGGGTATCCCGTCGTCATCGGAACGTACATTGAACATCAAAGAACATGCCTTGGTCGCAGAAGTCATAGCATTTTTGAAATTTTTGGCGTCTCCTGTGGATGATGCGGCTTTTGGGGAATTTATTCAGGGGCGGATGTTTGCGGCCGTGAGCGGGATCTCTCAGGATGATCTGAGGGACGCTGTTTTGATCTGGCGCCAGGCTAAGCGGGAGCATCTTTATCGGGTTTTTCAGCGGGCATTCCCGTTGGCATGGAAGGATTTGATCGAAGATTTTTTCAGGCAGGCAGGTCTTTATCCGGTATATGAGACGGTGTCAAGTTTTTATCGTCGTATGCGGGTGCTCGAGAACTTTCCGGATGATCAGGGGTTTTTGATGCATGTGCTTGATTTGATCAAAACCAATGAGGAAGAGTTCCCCGACATGGCTGCTTTTCTGGGGCGTTATGAGGCCATGGAAGGGGAAGATCTTTACGTGGATGTGGTCAGTGCCGAGGCGGTGCAGGTCATGACCGTACATAAGGCCAAAGGGCTTGAGTTCCGTGCGGTCATTATTCCGTTCTTGACCATGACGCTCCAGCGCGGCCGTTCCAGTCAGAAGAAAGCATTGAATTATACCTTGAGAAACACAAAGGATAATGGCCTTGCGCTTTATCATTTCAATGAACATCATACGGCTTATTCTACGCTCGCGGATGAGTTGAGCGTTGAGGAAAAGATGGGCATGTTTTTTTCTGAATTGAATAATGTGTATGTTGCATTGACCCGGGCGGCCTGTGAGATGTGCATTTTTATTCCACCCCGTGCTGGTCAGTCCGCGAACCTGGCGCTTCATCTTATTCCTGAAGGTATTTACAATTTGGGTTCGCCGGCGGCGTCTTATCCGCAGAAAAAGGCGGATCATGCAGGGACCCCGTGTGAATTAAATCCACCGTCATGCCGTGATTGGATCGCGTTCTTGAAAGATGAGTTTAAGGAAGAATATGTTTGGGAACGTCGTTTGCAGCGCAAAGAAGGTGAGATCTATCATGCGGCCTTGGCCATGGACACGGATGAAATTCCGGATGAGATCAAACATGATATTGATCGATTCAAAGCGGCAGACAGGGTGCGACCGTTCTTTTACGCGTCCGGGGCTGAGGTCTTTGTGGAGAAAGAGTTCATTGATGTTAAGGGGATGACCCGTCGGATGGACCGTGTGTTGGTTTTTGAGAAAGAAGTATGGGTCATCGATTTTAAGCTGACAGCACCGGGATCTGACAGGGGCCGGGATCAGGTTCAGGAATATAAGAAGATCCTCTCTGAGATCTATCCTGGTCGTGTGATCAAAGGGTTCTTGGCGTTTATTAAAGAATGTCAGGTTGTTGACGTATGAGTAAGATCTTCACCGTAGACTTTACACAATCTTTCATCGATGAGCTTGCGGCTTATATTGAGCGTGAATATCTCCTGCGCGGGCGCAACCTTGAGCGTCTTGCCATCGTTTTTGGCGGTAAGCGTCCGGCGCATTTTCTTAAGCGTGCGCTGGCAGAGAAGATCGGTAGTGCTTTTCTCCCGCCGAGACTTTATACCATTGATGAGCTTATGGATGAACTGGCTGATTTTGGCAGCGACAAGGGTGCGTATCAGATGGCGGGGGAACTTGAAGATGCTTTTGAAATCTATACCCTGGCGCGTGAACTGACCCCCGAACTTTTGGAAGGACGTAATACGTTCTCTAAGTTTTTGCCATGGGCTGGCGATATCCTTGATTTTATCAAACAGCTGGATCTTGAGGATGTGGATGATAAGGCGCTGAGGAATATTCAGGACAGTGCCCGGATCGGATTCCCTGTGCCTGAGAATATCAACAGATTGCTGGAAAAGGTTTTGATCTTGCGTCGGGCGTTCCATGCATGTTTGGCGGCCAAGGGCCGTACTTCGCGCGGACTTCAATATTTACGGGCTAAAGAACATGTGGCCCAGTGGCCCGGGGTGGCAGATTTTGATGAGATCATTCTGGCGAATTTCTTTTATTTTCATAAGACGGAAGAAGCCGTCATTAAGCATCTTTATGCAGCGGGTAAGGCTACGCTGATGTTTCAGGGAGATCAGAGCAAATGGGATGTGCTTAAGCATATTGCCAGGAAGTTTGGGTGTGAACTTAGGGAAGGCCCGACGCCCACACCCACATCCTTTAAGCTTCAGGCTTATTCCGCCTTTGATGTGCATTCCGAAGCGGCCGTGGTGCGTGATGTTTTATCCGGCATCAAAGATAAATCGCGCGCGGTCATTATTCTTCCGGATCCGGGCGCGTTGGTGCCACTGTTGTCTGCGCTCCCTGAAGATACGGGGGAGCTTAACGTATCGATGGGATATTCCTTAAAGCGCGGGAGCCTGTATCTTTTGCTTGAAGCTGTCTTTAAGGCCCAGAATTCTCGTCGTGAAGACCGGTATTATGCGAAGGATTATCTGGCTGTGATGAGCCATCCCTTTGTTAAGAATACCCGGACGGCCAACGGTGAGGGTGAGGTTTTAATGCGCATTCTGGTGCATAAACTGGAAGAGGTTTTGAAAGGCCATATTAGTTCTGAAAGTTCCGGCCGGTCTTTTATCACACTGCAGGAGCTTGAGTCTGAGGATGTCCTTTTTAACGAGGCGCTCGATACGTTGCGGGGCATGGGTGTTGATGCTACGCGTCAGGAGCTTAAAGATCTTTTACGTGCAGCGCATGCCGGATTTCTGGTGTCGTTAGAGGGTGTTCAGGATCTCGGTCATTTTGCCGTGGCTTTATCGTCGATCCTTGAGCGTGTGGCTGCTGGAAGTGCGATGGCCTATTATCCGTTAAATGGTCAGATCGCAGCACGCATTCATGAGTTGTGCGATGAGTTGAAAACCGCTTCTTTTGCGGGCGAGGTTTTTGAATTTGAGGAGATCGTTCGTATTTTTGAACAGCGTGTTGGAAAAGAGATGGTGAATTTTTCGGGAACTCCGCTTAAAGGGCTTCAGGTGCTTGGCCTTGAAGAAACACGTTCCCTTAATTTTGATCATGTCATCGTGATGGATGTCAATGAAGGCGTTCTCCCGAGGATCAATGTGAGCGCGTCTTTGATCCCGCGGGAGGTTATGAGCTTACTTAGCCTTGATCGGCTTGAACTTGAAGAAGAGATCCAGCGCTATCAGTTCATGCGCGTTATCTCCTCGGCGAAGACCGTGCATTTGGTTTATCAGAAGAATAAACAGAAGGAACCCAGTCGCGTTTTGGTAGAGTTGGTTTGGGAAAAGCAGCTGCAGGCGGGTTGTCTTCAGCCGTATCCGACATTACGGGCCGGTTTCAATGTGCGCGTTACTTCCGTTCCCCGTCAAGTTAAAAAGACAGCCAAGATGCTCGCGTTTTTGAAGGATCTTACCTATTCGGCCAGCAGTATCAATGCGTATGTGGCCAATCCGTATACGTTTTATATGACGTATGTCTTGGGTTTGCGTGAGGAAGAGGATCTTTTGGATGAGCCGGATGCCAGGCTGGTCGGAGATTTCTTACATAAAATGTTGGAAGAAGTATATAAGCCGTTTGAAGGAGGGGAGCTCGATCTTGGTGCTTCATTTGAGACAAGATTGAACGCTGTGTTTGAGCGTCGGTTTGAAGAGACATTCATCCGGCGCATGCGTTCGGATGCGTTTTTGGTGCGCGGGGTGATGGAGCACAAGTTGCGTCAGTTCCTTGAAGCGGAGCGTGAACGTGCGCCGGGTATTGCACGGTTGCTTGGGCTTGAGAGGGATTTTACGATCCTGTTGCCCTTTTCAGGGGGCGATGTGCGGTTTAAAGCCCGTGTGGATAGGATCGAAGAAGGCCGGGACGGAAAGCTTCTGGTTCTTGATTATAAGACCGGTGGTTCGGATAAACTTCCCAAGCGGCCCTTGGTGTTATCAGACGCACCGGACAGGGAAGAGATCTTTGAAAATGTGGTTTCATTCCAGTTGCCGCTTTACATGCATGTTGTTGCCAGGGAATTTTCTGCACCTGTCGTTAATGCGGGTCTTTACAGTTTGCGTGATGCTAGGATCAATGCACTGTTCTCGGATAAGTTTCGTGAACAGCCGGCAGCTGATTTCTTAAAGCCTTATTTCCGTGCGCTGGATGTGATCGTGAGCGAGATCCTAGACCCTGAAAAACCCTTTGTGGATGATGAATTGAAAAAGTACGACTTCTAATTGCCACTTTTCTGGATGAATATATAATCAATGTATGTCAAAAACCATTCTGATCGTAGATGATGAACAGATCATTGTTGATATCACCAAGCGCAAGCTGACCCAGGAAGGCTATATGGTCATCGGTGTGGGTGATGGGGCGCAAGCGCTACAGGTTTTGCGTGAAGGCGCTGTTGATCTTATTGTTCTTGATGTTGAGATGCCCAACATGAACGGGTATACGTTTATGACGGAGCGTCAAAAGATCCCCGGGGCGAGCAGTGTTCCTGTCATCGTTCTGACCGCGTATGATTCTATGGAGCCCATTTTTAAGCGTCACGGGATCCGAGCTTATCTTCAAAAGCCGCTTCAATTCCAGGATCTGTTGGTAAAGATCCGCGAGGTTCTTTGTGTGCAGGGCGTCTGTGGATGATCTATGATCAAAGAAAATTTGGATAGTGTCCTTTCCCGCATTCAGTCTATTTGCAACCGTATGGGGCGCGACCCTCGATCTGTGACGGTTGTGGGTGTGACCAAATATTCTGATGCCACGGCGATCGACGAAGCTGTGGCGGCCGGTCTTGTGCATATCGCCGAGAATCGTGTTCAGTCCGCAAAGGAGAAATTCCCGTTATTGGCGCAGTCAGGCCGGCCTGTCGTTAAACATTTGATCGGGCATTTGCAGACCAATAAGGCCAAAGATGCGGTTGAGCTTTTCGATCTTATTCAGTCTGTGGATAGTGTTAAGCTCGCGGCCGAGATTGATAAACGCGCTGCGGTTATGGGTAAGGTTCAGGATATTTTCTTGCAGCTTGATATTGCACGTGAAGAACAGAAATTCGGTTTGCCGGAAGAAGGGTTGGAGGAATTCTTGTCGCATCTTAAAGGGTGTGCGCATCTGCGTTTGAAGGGGCTTATGACAATGGCTCCTTTGACAACAGATCAAGCGGTTATTCGTGCCGTCTTCCGTCGGTTGCGGGCCAAGTTTGATGACATTAAAAAAGAGCATGTGGGGTCTGATCGTATCATCATGGAGCACGTATCCATGGGGATGAGCGGTGATTATGAGATCGCGATCGAAGAAGGCGCGACGATGGTCCGTATCGGCTCAGCCATATTTAAATAAAACAACCTCGAAGGTTCCGCGTTGCCGAAGGCAACGACGGATCCTGCGAGGTTGCGAAGCGGGGGTATTATGAAAATAGCATTCATCGGTTGCGGCAATATGGGCGAGGCGATCCTGGCAGGTGTTCATAAAATGCATTTGTGCTATGCCTGCGAACCGCGTCTTGACCGTCAGGTTGTGCTTAAAAAGAAATATCGTCTGACCTTTGGCATGGTTGCAGATGTTGTTAAGGTGGCAGATGTTGTTGTTTTAGCGGTTAAGCCGCAGGATCTGCCGGATGTGCTGGCGGAACTCCGCACGCTTTCTATTCACAAGAAGCTCATCATTTCTATTGCCGCCGGTGTGACGACGGGATCTATCGAAAAGAAGTTGGGTGGCGCGAAGGTGGTGCGGGTGATGCCTAATCTTCCGGCCATGGTGGGCCAGGGCATGAGCGGCTTATGTCGCGGCAAGAAGGCGACGTCTAAGGATGTGGCTGTTGCTAAAAGTTTGTTTGAAGCGATCGGTTGTGCGGTGATTGTTCCTGAAAAGATGATGGATGCGGTCACGGCGGTTTCGGGCAGTGGGCCGGCTTATGTTTTTTTGATGGTTGAATCCTGGATGAATGCGGCACGTAAACTGGGCTTGAGCGAGAAAGAAGCCAGGGTATTGGTTTATCAGACGCTGGCAGGCAGCGTTCAGATGCTTCTTAAGAGCCAGGATCCTGCGGGAGCTTTGCGTTTGAAGGTGACATCCAAAGGGGGGACAACCCAGGCAGCTACGGATGTCTTTATGAAGAAAAATATTTCCGGCATGTTTGAAGCGGCCCTCAAGGCGGCGCGCGACCGGGCTAAACTGTTATCCCAATAGGAGATTTTTATGGCAACGATCGGTGTTATTGGCGGCAGTGGTTTATATGAGATCCAGGGCATCAAGGATGTGAAGGAAGTTGAGGTGAAGACCCCCTTTGGGGATCCTTCGGACAAGCTGGTTACGGGTGTGCTGGAAGGCACGCCTGTTGTGTTCTTGCCGCGTCATGGTCAAGGCCACCGTATATCTCCGACGGAGATCAATAACCGCGCGAATATCTGGGCTATGAAGAAACTGGGTGTTCAGGCCATCATTTCTATTTCTGCCGTCGGCAGTCTTAAGCTGCAGATCAAGCCAACAGATTTTGTCATACCGGACCAGTTCATTGACCGCACAGCGCCGCGTCGTCATACGACGTTTTTTACCGACGGGATTGTGGCGCATGTGGCATTGGCTGAACCGATATCGGAAGAGATTGCGGACATTCTTTATGAGGCCTGTGAGGAGCTTGATCTGACCGCGCATAAGAACGGCACGTATCTGAACATGGAAGGGCCTCAGTTTTCCACCAAAGCCGAATCCAATCTTTATCGCAGCTGGGGCTGTGATATCATCGGCATGACCAATTTGCCTGAAGCCAAGCTTGCGCGCGAAGCGGAGATCTCTTATGCGACGCTTGCTGCGGTGACAGATTATGATTGTTGGCATCATTCTCACGGTTCGGTGACCGTGGAGATGATCATTGAATATCTGGCCAAGAATGTTGAGCATGCCAAGAAAATCCTTCAGATCGCGATCCCCAAGGCCGGTAAAAAGAAGAAATTCTCCGCGGCAGATGCGCTTAAGAACTGCATTATGACGGATCTTAAGCTTATTCCTGATCAGAAGAAGAAGGATCTTGAGATTATTATTGGGAAATATATTAAGTAAAAGATTGTATTTTCAGGGTCGGACGTTGGCGTGCGTAATTCTTGACAAAATGATTGTTTTCGATAAAGTAGTGCCCCTATGGATTATCAAAAGACCTTAAATCTCCCCAAAACCGATTTTTCCATGAAGGCTGGCCTCGCCCAGAAAGAGCCTTTGATGTTGGCTCAGTGGGTTAAGGATGAGCTTTATCAGAAGATCCGCGCAAAGTCGCAAGGCAAGAAGCCGTTCATTCTTCATGACGGCCCTCCGTATGCCAATGGCAATATTCACATCGGGCACGCGCTTAACAAGATCTTGAAAGATATGATCGTTAAATTCAAGACCATGCAGGGTTATGATAGCCTTTACATTCCTGGTTGGGATTGCCATGGTCTTCCCATCGAGCATGCCTTGTTAAAAGAGATGAAGGCCAAGAAGGCGGATGTGCAGTGCCTGGATGTCCGCAAGAAGGCGCATGATTATGCCATGAAATATGTGGGTATTCAGCGTGAGCAGTTCAAGCGCCTAGGGGTCATGGGTGAGTGGGATAAGCCGTATTTGACGCTTTTACCCGACTATGAATTTTGGATCCTTAAGATGTTTGCGCAACTGACCCGCAAGGGATATATTTATCGCAGCCTGAAGCCGGTTAACTGGTGTTTTGATTGCGAGACAGCCTTGGCTGAGGCGGAGGTGGAGTATGAAGACCATACATCTCCGACGGTTTATGTGCGCTTTCGGGTCAATAATCCTGATGTGCTTGGTTTCTCTAAAGATAAAAAAGTTTCGCTCCTTATTTGGACGACAACACCCTGGACCCTTTTGGCTAACGTGGCTGTTGCCGTGAGCCCGGTGTTTGATTATGTGTGCGCCGAGGTTAATGGCGAGATCGTGATCGTCGAGAAGACGCTCTCGGCCTCTGTGCTGGACAAAGGCCAGGGGGCATGGGCGGTTGTCAAGGAACTCAAAGGTGAAGCGCTGACCAAACTTGTTTATGCCCATCCGTTCGCCAAGCATGAGAACTGTCGTGTCGTCGATGTTGATTATGTGACCAAAGAGGATGGTACGGGCCTTGTGCATACAGCGCCGGGGCATGGTCAGGAAGATTATCAGACCGGCTTGCGTCATAAGCTTCCGATCCTGATGCCTGTCAATGATCGCGGTGTCTTCACGGCAGAAGGCGCGCCCTTTGAAGGGCAGCATGTGCTTAAGGCCAATGACGCCATCGTCGCAGATCTTCAAGCGCGCGGGCTTTTATTTCATACGGAGAAGATCCAGCATTCTTATCCGCATTGCTGGCGTTGCAAGAAGCCGATCATTTTTCGTGCGACCTATCAATGGTTCCTGAAGATCGATCACGAGGGGTTGCGCACCAGGCTTAAGGAAGCGATCCAGAAGGATGTGCAATGGGTTCCTCCGGCGGGTGAAGAGCGGATCAAGGCCATGGTGGAGACCCGTCCTGATTGGTGTTTATCGCGTCAGCGTTATTGGGGTGTGCCCATTCCCGCGGTCCGTTTTAAGGGTCGTGAAGAACAATATCTTTATCCTGAACTCATTGAGCACGTGGCTGAATTGGCGAAAGTGCATGGGTCCAATATCTGGTTTGAGAAAGAATTGAAAGACCTTTGGCCCGCGGGCTTTAAGTGTCCCGATGGCAAAGTCGAGGATATGGAGAAGACCAATGACATCCTGGATGTCTGGTTTGATTCCGGTGTGAGCCATCAAGCGGTGTTCCGTACCATGATGAAGCGTCCTTTGCCCGCGGATCTGTATCTCGAAGGTTCAGATCAGCATCGCGGATGGTTCCAGTCATCGCTTATTCCGTCGGTAGCAGTCGATGGAAAGCCGCCATACCGTCAGGTTCTGACGCATGGCTTTGTGGTCGATGGCGAAGGCCGCAAGATGTCGAAGTCCCTGGGTAATGTTGTTACACCCGATGATTTTATCAAGAATAATGGTGCGGATATTTTGCGTTTGTGGGTGGCGGCATCGAATTACAATGATGATATCCGTCTCTCCAAAGAGATCATGGACCGCCTGATCGATGCCTACCGCAAGATCCGTAATACAGCACGTTATCTTTTGGCGAACCTGGATGGATTTGATCCTGAAAAGCACATGTTGCCTGTGGAAAAAATGCTGCCGATCGACCGCTGGGCGCTCAACCGTTTGGCGGGCCTCATGGATCGGGTCACTACGGCTTATACCGTCTATGATTTTGCCAAAGTTTATAAAGAGATCTATGTGTTTTGCAATGAAGATCTGTCGAGCATTTATCTTGACATCCTAAAAGACAGATTGTATACTTCCAGCGCTCTTGCACCGAAAAGACGCTCGGCACAGACGGTCTTGTATCATATTGCCGACGGTTTGACGCGTGTTTTAGCGCCGGTGATGTGCTTTACAGCAGACGAGATGTTTGCGTCTTTGCCGGGCCGTACGCCGGGTTCGAATGTTCATTTGGCAGATTGGCCCGTCGTGGGCAAGGATTGGAAAGCGCCGGAATTTGACGCACGGTATGCGCTCTTTTTGGAACTCAGGCCCTTTATTCTTAAGAGCCTTGAGGCCAAACGCGGTGAAGGGCTTATTGGAGCTTCACTCGAAGCGAAGGTGGTTTTAAAGACCGCTTCCAGGCGCGATGCCGATATGCTCAAGCTCCTGGCGGATGAATTGCCTGCGCTTCTGATCGTTTCTCAGGTCAATATTGAAGAAGTTTCCGCTGTTGCTTCACCTGTGGGTGCGGCGTTCAGTCAAACCGAAGTTGTGGTTCAAAAAGCAGACGGTCTTAAATGCCCGCGCTGCTGGAATTATAAGTTGGATATTGGCGCGGATAAAGATCACCCTGATGTGTGCGGCCGTTGCGCCCGGGCTGTTAAAGGGTCGGATGTATAAGGATGGATCAACAAGGAGCCTCACCTAATGCCTGACAGATTAGATGCCAAGAAACTTGAATTCTTTAAGAAGATCTTGCTGAAAATGAAGGCTCAGATCAACGGGGATATCCGCAGCATGGCGGATGAGAGTGAAGGTGATCAGACGGATAAGGGTGATGTGTCCGGGCATGCAATGCATATGGCGGATGTTGCGACCGATATGTATGATCGTGAGTTCAACCTTTCTCTGGCATCCAATGACCGTGAGATGCTCCAGAAGATCGAAGCGGCGCTTGTTCGCATTGACAAGGGGACGTTCGGTCTTTGTCTTAAAACGGGCAAACGTATTCCTGAGGCCCGCTTGAAGGCGGTTCCTTATGCGGAGTATTGTCTTGAGGTCCAGGAAGAAATGGATCGCAAGGGAATAAGATAGCCCCTGCATGTTCAATAAAAATCGTTCTTACCTTGATATTGTTATTTGCCTTTTTACGGTCCTGGCGGTTATCGTCGCAGACCGCCTTACCAAGATCCTTTTTTCCAATATCCTTCAACTCGGCGAGTCTTTGCCTGTCATTAAGAAAGCTTTTCATTTCACTTTGGTTCACAATACGGGCATCGCGTTCGGTCTTTTTAAGGACAATGGTTTTGTCTTCCTTATTATTCCCATCATTGCGGTCGTGCTTTTAGGGTATAATCTTTACTATTACCATAAGGTGGGTGAGCTCGACCATTTTTATGTTTTTGGGTTTTCCCTCATTCTTGGCGGGGCGATCGGTAACTTGACCGACAGGATCATGCTGGGGCATGTGATCGATTTCATTGACTTGCGTATCTGGCCTGTGTTCAATGTTGCGGACAGTGCGATCACGGTCGGGGCGTGCATTATTCTTTTAAAATGTTTCCCCTTTGGTTCCTTCGCCAAGCCGTCGAAGAAAAAGTATCCGGATCATTTCGAATTGCCGGATTAACCGTCATCCTGACGGAGACTGATCTATGCATCCCATCATTTGTTCTATCGGCCCGTTTTCTGTTTATTCTTACGGCTTGATGCTGGCGCTGGCGGTGATCACAGCCAGTTTCTTCACAGCCCGTGAGGCCAAAAAACACGGGATCGCTAAGGATGTGGTTTATGACCTTGCGTTTTGGGTTGTTTTATGGGGCATTCTGGGTGCGCGCGTCTTTTATGTCTTTCTTAATGTGGATTATTTCCGCGAGGCTCCTTTGGAGATATTAATGCTCCAAAAGGGCGGTCTGGCCTGGCAGGGAAGTTTGGTGGCGGGTACGCTGGCCGGCATTCTTTTTATTCTCAAGAAGAAGCTTCCTTTATTAATGCTCCTGGATATTGCAGCACCGTTCATTGCTTTGGGTCATGCGATCGGGCGCATCGGGTGTTTTCTCAACGGCTGCTGTTATGGCAAGCCGTCGGTGTGGGGCATTTATTTCCCGGTGTGGCATGATCGGCTTTTGCCCACACAGCTTTATATGGTAGCGGGCGAATTGACCGTATTTCTTATCTTGCGCATGTTGCAAAAAAGGTCAGGGCATCCGGCAGGCCGTTTGTTTATGTTTTATCTTATTCTCAGTTCTTTAGAGCGCTTTATCGTTGAGTTCTTTCGTGCTGATCATGTTGTGCTCTGGGGCGGTTTGAGCATTTTTCAGTATGTATGTGTGCTCATCATGGGTGCCGCCATTATTATTAACACGCGTCTTTCTTCTCGCCTATGACAAAGCAGATCCTGTCTGTAACAGATAATGATAATGACCTTCGTGTGGATGTTTATATCACCCGCACGCTGGGTGATGTTATTCCTTCACGCATGTTCATCAAGCGTTTGATCGATGCCGGCAAGTTGACCGTCAATGGCAAGCCGGTCAAGGCGCCATATAAGGTCAAGGCAGGCGATGAGATCGTCATTGATATTGCCGAGGATGATTATCCTGATGAGCGCATCAAGCCCGAGGCGATTGCCCTTAACATTGTTTACGAAGATGATGATATTGTCGCGATCAATAAACCCATTGGCATGACCGTGCATCCGGCTTCAGGGAATTATGGCGGGACTTTGGTCAATGCGATGGTGCATCATTTTGGAACGCTGTCGGATGTGAATGGTCCGCGCCGTCCTGGTATTGTGCACCGCCTGGACCGGGAAACATCGGGTATTATTCTCGTGGCCAAGACCAATATGGCGCATGCGCGTTTGGCCAAGCAGTTTGAGGCGCACACGATCGAGAAGAAATATGTGGCGATCGTTGAAGGCGAAGTGCAGTTTGATGAGGGCGTGGTTGATGCGGCTATTACCCGGCATGTGAAATATCATGATATGCGTCAAGTGGCCCGTCCGGGTTCCGGTGAAGGTAAAGAGGCTGTCACATATTATACGGTCATCAAACGTTGCAAGGGGCTGACGTCGCTGGCCAGATTGAAATCCGTAACATCCCTCGCGCTTTTTCCTGAAACAGGGCGCACGCATCAATTGAGGCTTCATATGAAGCATATCGGGCATCCCATTCTGGGGGATGAGAATTATGGGACTCGGAGCAGTTTTTCCCGGTTGGCGTTGCACGCCCAAGCGATCTTTTTTGAGCATCCGCGTACAAAAAAGACCCTTGAGTTGTCGGTCCCGTTGCCGGCTGAGTTTTTGCCTTTTATTTAAGAATTTTTTCAATTACGCTTTACTTCATATTTTAAATTTCTATAATGATAATCAGCTGGACATCCGGCAGAGGTTATATTTATGCAAAAAGGCGGACGTACATTATTGGTTTTTTTTATCCTGGTCATTATCATTCTGATCTCGGGTGTTTCGATCAGTTTGTTCATGCTCCAGAATGAAACACAAACCCGTCGGGCTACCGAGCAGACCGTCCAGGACCTTACCACCCGTAATACCAAGATCGAAACCGCGCTTAAAGAAGCCCGCAAGCAGATCGATATTCTCGAAGGCAAAAAGAAAGATGCAGATGACCGCATCAACAGCCTTCTGGAGGAGATCGACCTTGAAAAAGGTTTGAATGAAAAGATCAAGGCGGATAATAAAAAGATCCGTGATGATCTTGAGGCTGAGGCCCGCAGCAAGCTCGAACTTCGTCAAAAACTCATCCGCGAGATCGGCAGTGTTCAGGCCAAGTTGAAAGAGGCCGAGAAAAAGTCGCAGGGTCATGAAGATGTTGTGGCCGGATTCCAGGAAAAGATCATGGATCTTGAGAAAAAGAACACGGATCTTGAAGCCCAGTTAAAAGAGCTGGGTGAATCTGCGGATATGCGCCGCGTGCGCAGTGAGATCATTCCGGCTCCGACGGGATCCATGAAAGACAAGGTCAATCTGGACCGCATCGTGGTCACTCCTGAAACAGCCAAAGAAGGCCATGTCCTGAATGTGGACAGTGAAACCGAATTTTTGATCTTTGATCTTGGGGCTAAGAACGGGATCAAGCAGGGTGATATCATGTCCGTGTACCGCGGTAAGGCTTATCTGGGTGATGTGCGTGTATCGCGCGCGCAGGATGAGATGGCCGCCGCTGATTTTATTCCGCCGTTCTCCAGCCGCAAGGTGCGCAAGAACGACCAGGTTGTTCCTAAACGTTGAGACGTTGCGCGCATCCCATGAATTTAAAGATCCCTCTTACAGCATCTATTAAAGGCGCGGTGGTTCTTCCGGCGTCCAAATCTTATTCTATTCGCGCTCATTTTGTTGCCGCGTGCGGCGGGCGTTCCCGCATTGTGGGAGCATCTGATTGCGATGACGCGAAGGTTGCAAGAACCGTTGCGCAGCAATTGTCGCGTGGAGCCTGCGCTCACACATTTGATGTGGGGGAGTCTGGCACGTCGTTGCGTTTCCTCCTTCCCTTATTGCCGTATTTCTCGACCATGGCAAAGGTTACGGGCCGCGGCACTCTTGTTGGCCGTCCTAATCATCATCTGTGTGCGGCCTTGCGGGCGCATGGGCTGGATATCAAGGGCAGCGGGGTCAAAGAATCTGTGCCGATCACGTTTAAAGGCGGCAAAGTACCTTGTGGTTGTGTCAAGATCGATGGTTCGCTCAGTTCACAATTCATTTCAGCGCTCATGATCGCGGCGCCGTTGTCAGGCGGGGATATGCGCCTGGTCATGACAGGGAAAACTTTGGTGTCGCAGGATTATGTCACAATGACACGTCAGATCCTTGCGCGTGCAGGCATCCGGGTTCTTGTGCGGGGGAAGCGCGAGTTTTTTATTCCCGGTGCTCAGACGTTCAAAGGCTTAAAAGATTTTCATGTGCCCTCAGATTATGGCTTGGCCGCATTTTTTATGGCTGCGGCTGCACTTGTGCCATCGGATGTGACGCTTAAGGGGTATTTTGATGATCGCCTTGTTCAGTCGGATGGCGCTATCCTTAGATTCTTGAAACATATGGGTGTGAAGATGGTGCGCACATCGACCGCTATCCGCATCAAGGGGCCGTTTGATTTTAAGGGCGGGACGTTTTCATTAAGGGATTGTCCGGATCTTGTGCCGATCATGGCGGTCATGGCCATGTTCGCGAAGGGCGTAACGCGTTTAAAAGATATTGGCCATGCGCGTGTGAAAGAGTCTGATCGTATCAGTGATCTGCGCCGGGAATTGCAGAAAGTCGGTGCTGATATTGAAGAAAAACCTGATGAACTTATCATCCGTGGCCAAGGAAATTTCCCCTCCCCTTTGTGGGGAGGGGTCAGGGGAGGGGGGATCGTACTTGACCCTCATCATGATCATCGCCTGGCCATGGCCTTTGCCGTCCTCGGGCTCAAGGTGGGTATTACGGTTAAAGATGTCGAATGCACGTCAAAATCCTATCCTGGTTTTGTAAAAGATTTCAAGAAAATATTGGCCAAGAAAAAACAATGACACAGCCCCGCATTCTTTTTCTGTTTTTATGTGTTGCTTTATTTTCCGCAACAGTAAAAATATTGCACGCTGATGTGCGTTTAGGCAGCGCCCGTCTGGGCAGTGCCAGCTTGGCTGTCGCCGCCGCCGCTCCGGTCGATCCTTGCGCGGGAACGCCAGCGGCAGGGACGGTGTGTACCGGTGGGGTAGTGTATGTCGGTACATTTGATCCGGGGGATGGCGGTGGTGTAAAGAAATATATGACAACACCGGCTGATTCGCCAGTGAGAAAAGCATGGT
>CAJBYM010000117.1 GCA_903959815.1 Candidatus Omnitrophota bacterium | reverse complement strand
CGGCAAAGGGTGTGACGTATTCGAATTTGCGTGGAGATGCACTGACAAATACGTATGAACACATTACGACCAATGCGGATGGCGAGTATTGGGGTAAATAAGAGAATAGGAGCAGGGAGGGTCCACAAGGGCCCTCCCTTTCTTTATGTTACGAATGTTCAGTAACAAAAAAGGTCAGGGCGTTAGCGGTGAATATGTGTTCATGATCGCTTTGGTGTCTTTGGCCATTGTGGCGATGATCACGTATATGCGCCGCACACTTCAGGCCCGTTATCGTGACGGTACCGCAGAAATTTATATGAGGGCCTCCGGAGCTTTGGGGACGCCCGTTCAACCGGAATATGAACCTTACTATGTGAATACGGCTGCCCTGATGGATTCCGGGATGGTTGATGAACGAACAACAGATGCGAATGGTGATATTGATAAAGTTAATGTGACGAAGCGGAAAATAACATCGAAAAGCATACAGAAGCCTTTTTAAGGATCTCCTATGAGGTTTTCTCGCCGAGCGCAAACTCTAATGGAATATGTGATGCTCATCAGCATCATCACGGCGGCTGTTGTTTATATGTTACCGCGTGTTAAGCGCACGACTCAAAGCATGATCAAGCTCGCGGCCGACCAGCTTGGCGATCAAAAAGGAGCCGATCAAACGTTCAATGATGTTGAAAAGTCCTATCAGGTGAATTCTGTAGCAGCGAGCAGGGTCGTGGTCAATAATTTGCGCACAGATACTGCAAGTGCGATCAAACAAACCTATAATGAAGCGACAGATTCAACTACGACGTCCTTTACGAACGTCGGCTGGACCAAGGAGTAGGGTATGAGAAAAGCCCAAAGCATGCTGGAATATTCGGTGCTTTTGATCATCATCGTGGCTGCCTTTATAACCATGCAGGTTTATATCAAGCGTGGTTTTCAGGGGCGTTGGAAGCAGGCGTCCGATGATATTGGCGACCAGTACGATGTTAATGCGTTTAATAGCAGCATGCGTTATACGCTTGACACCACAACCTGTTCGCAAATTACAGCTATATACAATGTGACATATAATGGGGATGTGGGGATGATGACGTATCGGCAAGATACCGCAACAACCCTTGAGACAAAAAATGGCGCGGCGCACATTGAGAGAGCTTACTAAAATATGAAAAATTTATCTGCTGTCTTTAAAGAAAAGAAGAATGCACAGACCATGGTCGAGCTTGCGGTCTTTGGTGCAGTTCTTTTCTTTTTGATCGGCGGCATTATGTCGAATTATTTATCCGGGTCTTTCCAGCAAAATGCGCAGTTGCAAACCATGCGCATTGCGCTTTGGAAGTCCTATCTATCGTCACAGAATAAATCATCGGCTCGTCTTTCAGGAAGTTTTATGATGATCGAAGATCGGCTTACTGGAGAGTTTGGTAAATATGGTACGATCGATCGTCAGCCTATTATGATGTCGGGTAGCGGGATGATGTCGTCTCAGGTCATGCAGCCGCCGGATCCATGGGGCGTGTTAAATAATACGCCGCTTATGGATATTACGGTTAATGGAGAGCCTTTTGTATTTCGGACCGGAGCACAGGCGCGTTATGTGATTCTATTGAAATGGTCGGCAGTTAAGGGTGCTACTGTTGCAGATACGCTGCCAGGCGTGCAGATCATTGAGTTGAAGAAAGGCTGGGATTATACGGAAACAACGATTGGTGGTTATGAGTGTTTAGAGGGAGAGTCGTGTGATCCAGCTGATGTACCACCTTGTCCAGCGCCGGCACATTCACCGTGTGCACCTGTTGAAATTACAACAACTTATACGGAACAGGATCAGATCAACTCAGCGATTTCTGCGTGTTTGGGAGGGGCTGCGTCGTCTGGACTTGCGGTGAATTGCAATATGGGTGCCAGCCTCAAGGATGATATGCAACGCAGGCGTTTGACCTATGAATGGCTCCAGTCGATCGATGCAGGCGAAGGGCCGTTTCCGAGATTTTATCTTGCTATGACGCGTACGGATGCCAGCTTTCTTGCTGATGTTAATAATGAAACCAAAAGGCGACTTCAATTTAACTTGCCGCGAGACGGGGTGGTTCCCGCGCATGTTTTTCCTAAAGCACAAGCAGCTAATGCGGCATGGCGATGGACATGGAAGAATTTTGGCACAGTGAAAGATGAAATCAAGCCGGATGAAGATACGTATCCCAATTATGATATTGATGCCGATTTGCGCGAAGAAATGTTGTATGGCTTGTACGATGTAACAGCGGGTTATTGTGGAGGGGGCGCGTGTCGCTACGCCTATTCTGTGCTTGTTCAGGATTCTAAAGGGGCGGATATGGATCCTCAGCGCGTGCCGAAAGATTATGATGACGTTATAAAGAAACCTGGTTTGCGTCCGGATTTAAAGATCTATGGCCGCACGCATTGTGTGGCTACGGCAGAGGATCCTTGTTCCGG
>CAJBYM010000116.1 GCA_903959815.1 Candidatus Omnitrophota bacterium | reverse complement strand
GCGTGAACGATGAGGATCGTTTTCTTTTGTTCTTCAAGATCGCTCAGAATGGACTTTCCGATCGTTTTTTCCGTCTCAAAGATGCCGATGATATCATCCTGGATCTGGAATGCTTGTCCGATCAGGATCCCAAACTGGGCCAGGAGGTTGACTTCGCGCGAAGGTGCTCCGGCCAGGATCGCGCCTGTGACAAGGGGGCAGTTGAACGTATAACGTGCTGTTTTCAGTGTATAGTTCAGAAAAACATCTTTTTCTTTTACGTTGGAGAGTTTGTCGAAACCATGAAGGGTGTCTACAAATTCTCCCATGGCGGTAAATGCTGCGGTCTGGACAAAATATTTGAGCGCGCGTTCTTTGCGAGAGGGTTCTTCATCCATGGCGAGAAAGGCGTCAATGGCCATGGCATAAACGATATCTCCGGCAATAATAGCAAGGTCGGTGCCGAGTTTGTCAGGATCCGATGAGCTGATGGCTTGCCTTAAAAGGCGGTGCATGGTCGGTTTCCCGCGTCGTAAATCAGAGCAATCAATGATATCGTCGTGGATCAGCATGAAGTTGTGGAGAAATTCGATGCATGTTGAAGCCCGATACAGTGATGCGGTGACTTTCTTATTTCGGGGAAGGTAGCCTTTATAGCTGAGGATAAACAGTAAGGGCCTGATGCGTTTTCCTTCACGCAAGGAGAATTCCCGGATGCTTTGGTAAAGAAGGGGATTGATAAGGTGGATTTTATAGTTCTTTTCCACGTGTGTGAGAAAAGAGGCGAGGTTTTCATCGATTTTTCGGCGCATGGAATTTAACATTTTTGTATATTAGCATAAACCCGGATTTTTCATAATGAAAAGGAATGATCGGATCCATCAGAAGATCAAAGATTGGTTAGTAAAATCTTATATAAACGATATAATTGCTTAACAAATGGGAAAATTAAAATAATTTCTTGATAACCAAAGGACGTCCAATGAGTTTAAACAGTGTGAATATCATGGGGAATCTGACGCGGGATCCTGAGCTTAAGATCCTGGCTTCGGGTAAATCTGTTTGCAGCATGTCCATTGCGAATAACCGTGTTTATTCCAAGGGCGGCGAGAAGGTTACGGAAGTTTCTTATTTTGATATTGAGGTTTGGGGGCAAGTTGCTGAGAATTGTGCCAAGTATTTAAAGAAAGGCAGCGGTATTATTGTTGAAGGCCGTCTTAAGCAGGACCGTTGGGAGAAAGATGGCAAGACGCAAAGCCGTGTGAGAATATCGGCGAATAATATTCATTTTATGCCCAAGCGCAGTGAAGGTGGCGGCGCTTATGATCAATCGAGCAGTCAGTCCTCTTCAGAAGCGCAGGCTGTCGATGCCATGAATCCTTCTGATATTGCCTGGGAAGAATAACGGGTTGTTAATTCGCCATTAAGCCGAAATGTTGATAGATCAGGGTTTTGATCTCATCCATGGAGACGGGTTTAATAAGGAATCTGGCGCCTTTAGAGCGGGAAAGGATCTCATGATCTCCGCTTCCGGTGATGATGATCACGATAGTTTTGGGATAAAGTTTGATGATCTCTGCGGTCACTTCAATGCCGCTGATGCCCGGCATACTCACGTCTAGAAGAACGGCATCAAAATGATGTTGTGACATCATCCCTAACGCCATATAACCATTTTCTGCCGTATGCACATCAATGGGGTAATGGCGTTCAACGAACCTTTTCATCCGGTAGGTGATGTCGGGTTCGTCATCCACGCACAGAACTTGCTTTCTTGGCTCGTCCATAGGATTTAGTATTTCTTTGTTCGGGCGATCCGTTCAACAACTTTTCCGACAACAGAATACCTTTTTTCATTATCCAGGATGATGTCTTTAAGGTGGGTATCGAATGGGTGCAGAATGTGCATCCGCCCGTAATCTTTGTATTGCCGCAGAATGGGTTGTGAATTCTTTTGATCCGCAACAAGAATCAGATCTCCGTCTTGAGGAGAGGGGCATTCATCGATGATGACAATGTCATGAGGTTGGAATTCCGGCGCCATGGAGGCATCTTCGATGCGTAAAGCAAACATGTTGTGTTTGACGGGTGTCTCGGCATTAACCAATTCAAGGCCGATCGCAATATCATCTTCGGTGATCTTTTTGTTTGCGTTATGCCATGGAAGTACGGGCACTTTTTTGGGTCTTTCAGAAACAGGGGCATGCGGCAAGGCTGTTTTGCCTTTTATAAATCTATTGCGAATGGTGTCCAGGTCGGATGATTTCATGCGTTCCATCACGGCCAGACCCATCAATTCTTTTGTTTCGTGGTCGTTCAAACAAAGAGCTTCGGCGATCTTTTCACAGGTTTCGCGTGTGGGGGGTTTTTGTTTTCCGGATTCAAGGCTTGATATGTAAGTCAAAGATACGTCGACTTTACGTGCAAGGTCTACCTTCTTGATCCCGGCTTTTTCTCTATATAAAGTAAGGGTCTTATTAAACATAAACTAAGTATAGCACTAAACTGCTTTGATTGTAAATATTTTCTCGAAACCTTGACAACTGAAGTAAATTGGTTTATATTTAGGTATATCCGACGATAACACCCTTCATAAGGCTTGCCTTGAGTGGCATGGCTATCATATAAGTTCCGTGGGAAGCGTGTGTAAGATATTTTTTTGCCCACGAACTAAAGTAAAATGCTTTATATTAAAAAGGGGGTTGTTATGCATGCTTTGCTGATCCTTAATGAGAAGAGCGGGAATTTAAAATTTATTGTTAAGCTGGAGAAGATGCCCATGAAAAAGAAAGTCATGGTATTGTTGGAGGAAAATAAAACAAGAGAGGCGTTTGATCTTTTAAGATCCCATGCTGAGGTGGTGTCATATTTGCCCAGAGGCGCCAAGCTTCCCCTTATGCCTCAAGTAACTTTGGTCGAGGATTTAATTTAACCCGCATTTTTCAATAAAAAGAGGTAATGCGGGTTGAACCCGGGCCTTTTCTAGATGAGAAATTGTGGAAGGCCAGCTTGAAGGCGGCCGCATATTTTTGTGCCGGTGCTATCGTCTAAATAAACTCGTAATGAACAATTCGGGTTTAAATATGGTAAAATAATTTATATATTCGTAAACAACGTTCTATTTGGCCATGAACTGCACCCGGGATTTCTCCGGCACCCAGGCCTAGCAGGGGTGATTGTGCATGATAGTCCACACCGCATTTGAGAATACAGTAAGAACATTCCGCCGGCCCGCACACATTATTACATGTCTGGATCCACTTCAGATCGGCCAAGCATTTGAACAGATGGAAGATTGGCTTGCGCAAGGTTATTATCTCGCGGGGTATTTATCTTATGAGGCAGGGCAGGCGCTTGAGAGTTCTTTGCCCGTCGTTTTTTCAGGAACATTCCCGCTTGTGAGAATGGGGTGCTTTCGCGGCATCTCTGACACCTTGGGTGGTGTTTTGCAAAAAAGGGATTTTCTGATCAGCTGTATGAGTTTGAATATCGACCAGGATTCTTATGTAAAGAATATCGCTGCCATTCGGGATCACATTGCCCGTGGCGATGTTTATCAGATCACATATTGCTGGAAACATAAATTTGATTTCAAAGGAGATCCGCGCGTCCTTTATAAGCATCTTTTACAGGCACAGCCCGTGCCATATTCAGCGTACATTGAAGATGGTGACCGGACGATCCTTTCTTTATCACCAGAAATGTTTATTAAAAAAGAATTTGATTACATGATAACAAAGCCCATGAAGGGGACGTGGCCCCGTGGGACGGGGTTATTATCTGATGTATGCGCTGGATGGAATTTACATCATGATCCCAAAAATCGTGCCGAGAATGTGATGATCGCAGATTTATTGAGAAATGATCTGGGGCGTGTGGGAAAGAAGATAAGGGCGCCAAGGTTGTTCGAGGTCAATCGTTATGCCACGCTCTTTCAAATGACATCAACGGTTACCGGCGAAGTTGATCCTAAGATTTCTGTAAAAGATGTTTTTTCGGCTCTATTTCCTTCAGGGTCGGTAACAGGCGCGCCAAAAATACGTTCTATGGAGATCATCCGGCGTATTGAAAAGGAACAAAGGCATATTTATACCGGAGCTATCGGGTATATCACCCCTGAAAGGAACATGTTCTTTAATGTCCCGATTCGGACCATCCTTTTAGATAAAGGGAAGGGAGAAATGGGTGTTGGCGGCGGGATCGTTTGGGATTCAACGGCAGAGGGAGAATGGATGGAGGGGCACTTGAAAGCCAGATTCTTAACGTCTTTGGCGGGAGATCTTTAAGAAATCAGTTCAGTAAGAACAGATACGTTGTATAATCAGTTTATCAATATTACCTTGAGATCAAATTTATGTTTTCTGATAATGACGAAGCGATCACTTCTGAGCCCGATAATAATGAAGGGCTTTTAAACGGGCATGACTGTCCGCATTGCGGCATGTGGTTTCGCCTGGATGATGCTAAGCCCGTGGGTAAGAATAAGGTCCGTTGCCCTAATTGTGATTGGGTCATCGAACACGGGTCATAATATAAAACACATGAGGTGGGGCTTATGTTAGATCAAGAAAACAGACAGTGGCAGCGAATCCCGGTGGCTTTTGAGGCCAAATGCCGTGATGTTGATAGTGCATTTACGCCGTATCACCGAACAGAGATCGTGGATATCACCCATGAAGGATGCCGTGTTGTCGGCAGTGGTCGTTTTAAGAGGGGACAGGTGGTGTCTCTTTTAGTGGATCTTCCGCATGAAGGGTCCTTGCATATGCAGGCCGTGGCCGCTTGGTCCGCCCCTGTTTACAAGAATGCTATTTCTGAAACCGGCTTGCGTTTCATTACCGAGGATCGGGCTGCTGAAGAAACTTATATGAAACTTTACCACTTCTGCTTGCTTAGACAATCAAGAATATAAAAAATATCCTTTTCTTTTAGCCATCCAAACGTATAATGTAAGAATTATTTTTTTAAAAGAGTGCTAACAGATTATCAACCTGGGTTAAATATGGCTCTTCCTTTATTGGTATTCCTGATTCTTTTTCCCGTTGTTGTTGCGGTCCTTCTAGGGGCTAACCGCAAAGCGTCATTGTTTCCGGCATTGGTTTATCCAACTGCGGGTATCCTGATGATCGCATCCTTGGCGCTTATTGGTCATGGTGCTAAAGTTCAGCCTTCCTTCTTTACAGCACATGCTCCCTGGGTTGAACCTTTTATGCTGATAGCCGAGGTTCTTCTGGCCATTTATCTTTGCTTCTTAGCTTTTAAACGCCGCGATATGGTTGTAGGTGCTTTTGTTGTGATTCAAACAGCCTTACTGTTGGCCTTTCATTTTGGTCCTGGCAAGGAAGTTCATGTCTCCGCCAATCTCTTTTTGGATCAATTTTCGCTTATGATGGGGCTCATTGTGGGTGTGATCGGCGGGTTAATAGCCGTTTATGCTGTTGGTTATATGCAGGACTTTCACCATCACCATCATAACGTTAAAGATAATCGTCCGCTCTTTTTTGCTTTGATCTTTTTATTCTTGTCTGCCATGTTTGGGGTTTGCTTCTCTAATAATCTGTTTTGGATGTTCTTTTTTTGGGAGGTAACAACTGTTTGTTCATTTCTTCTCATCCGTTATAAACAGGATGAACAGTCCATTGCCAATGCTTTTTGGGCGCTCCGTTGGAATCTTTTGGGCGGCTTGGCCTTTTTGATCGGGATCATTTATCTTTATTTAACAACGGGTGTGGCTGAACTGAATAAGATGCTTTTGTTGTCGAAGATGGCGGTGCTTTTGCCTGTGGCTCTTTTGAGTTTTGCAGGCATGACCAAATCGGCACAATTGCCATTCTCATCCTGGCTTGTGGGCGCGATGGTCGCGCCAACGCCCGTTTCAGCACTCTTACATTCCAGTACTATGGTTAAGGCCGGTGTTTATCTGGTCCTTCGATTTGCCTGTGTTCTTGAAGGGACCACGCTTGGTCTTCTTGTTGCTATTGTGGGAGCGATCACGTTTCTTATCGGTTCATTCATTTGTATCAGTCAAAATGATGCTAAAAAGATCCTCGCGTATTCAACGATCGCGAATTTGGGGCTCATTATCCTTTGCGCCGGTGTAGGGACGCCTGAAGCTGTGTGGGCAGGGATGCTTCTGATCATTTTTCATGCCATTTCCAAGGGCCTCTTGTTCTTATGCGTTGGGTCGATCGAACACCAGACAGGCAGCCGTCAGGTAGAGGATATGACAGCGCTGATGGTGCGCATGCCCAAAGTCGGTGTTATGGTCATGATCGGTATTGCCGGGATGTTTGTTGCGCCCTTTGGCATGTTGATCAGCAAATGGGTGGTTTTGCGCGCGGTCATTGATGCTAATCCGCTTTTGGCGATCATCTTGATCTTTGGAAGCGCGGCCACATTGTTCTTTTGGGTCAAGTGGCTCGGCAAGGTTCTTATTGTAGATCGTGAATATAAGACCGATGAGAACACTGTGGTTAAGGCTCAATGGTTTGTTTTGATGAGTTTGGCAGCCATGACCATTTTTATTTGCGCCCTTTTCTCGCCGGTAGCAAAGTTCTTGATCGAGCCGTATATCCTCGAAGTTTACGGCCGTCTTATGCCGATCGGTTCTGGCAACATGATCACCATGAGCATTATGTTAACGTTGGTCTGCATGTTCCCCTTAACATTTCTGCGATATGACAAGGGTATTAAAGTTGTTGATGCGTATTTATCCGGTGCGAATACCGCGAATAAGAGTGTTCAATTCCTTGGTTCTTTAAGGGATGTGAAAGATATGGAGATGAAGAATTATTATCTCCAGGGTGCTTTTGGTGAGAAAAGCCTGATGCGTTTGGGCGTGATCCTCGGGGTATTGTTCGTTATTGCTGTTATTGTGATAGGAGCGATCTAATGTCGTTATTCACAGGCATCCTTTATGTGCTTTTTGCGCCTCTTGTAGGTGGAGTTCTTGCGGGGATAGACCGTAAGCTTACGGCCAGACTGCAAGGTCGTATTGGTCCGCCGCTTTTTCAGCCATTCTATGATGTGGGCAAGCTCTTCTTAAAAGAGAATCTGGTTGTGCGTCGTTCACAGAATCTTTTTATGGAATTTTTTCTTTTGATGACGATCTTCACCGGGGCTTTGATGTTTTCGGGCGGAGATTTTCTTCTAGTGATCTTTGCCTTGACGCTTGCCGGAGTATTTTTCGTATAATGCTTCTGTATCGCAAACATAGCTCCTTTGACCACTTGGCTATTATATTTGCCTCTTGTATTTCGTTCTAATCCACCAATATTATGTTTGTTCTGAACTTTAAATCCCTGTTGAGAATTTACATTG
>CAJBYM010000115.1 GCA_903959815.1 Candidatus Omnitrophota bacterium | reverse complement strand
GGGCATTTTGGAATGAAATATTCCTTACCTTCAAGGGAACTTATTACCGATCAGATCGAAACAATTATTGGGGCGCATCCTTGCGATGCCTGGATCGGTATTGGCAATTGTGACAAGATCGTTCCTGCGATGTATAACGCGATGGCGCGGATGAATATTCCGTCGATCTATGTGAGCGGTGGTCCGATGTTGTCTGGCAGTGGCAATACGGATCTTATTTCTGTTTTTGAAGGTGTCGGCAAGCATAGTGTCGGAAAAATGAAGACGGATGATCTGGAAAAGCTTGCCTGCGACGCTTGTCCTGGGTATGGCAGCTGTTCGGGGATGTTCACCGCGAATTCCATGAACTGTTTGGGGGAGGTGCTCGGGTTGGCCTTGCGTGGTAACGGATCGATCACGGCCACCAGCCGGGTCGGCGATGATGCGCGTCAGTTTGGATTAAACCCTCAGCGCATTGATCTTGTTAAAGAAGCAGCCCGCCGTTTACTTTTTCTTTTGAAGAATAAGATCCGTCCTTTGGACATCATCACGCGTCAAGCCATTGATAATGCGTTTGTACTCGATATGGCTATGGGGGGATCAACCAATACGATCTTGCATGTTCTTGCTCTCGCTCACGAGGCAGGGATCAAGTATGATTTGAAGCGCATTGAAAAGATATCCAAAGCCACGCCCAATGTGGTGAAGATAGCGCCATCTCGTCCTGAGGTTCATATTGAGCATGTGCACGCGGTCGGTGGCATGGGGGCTGTGCTTAAAGCGGTCCATCAAGGTGGAAATAAGTTTCTGGATCTGGAATCGCCGACGGTTTATGGCAAGTTGGCGGATTATGTGTTGCCTTCACCGGAGGCTGATGGGAATATTATCCGTACAGGGGATAAGGTTTTTTCGCGGACCGGAGGTTTGGCCGTGCTGTTCGGGAATATTGCCCGCAAGGGAGCGGTTGTAAAAACGAGTGGTGTTGAACAGGACATGCTCATTTTTAGTGGTCCTGCGAGGATCTTTGAAACTCAGGAAAGTGCGCTGGCCGGGATCCTTAAAGGTAAAGTTAAGAATGGCGATGTGGTTGTGATCCGTTATGAAGGGCCTAAAGGCGGCCCGGGCATGCAGGAAATGCTTTCCCCGACGGCGGCTATTAAGGGTGCAGGGATTAAAGCTGCTCTTATTACGGATGGAAGATTTTCAGGAGGAACGCGTGGCCTTTGTATCGGGCATGTTGCTCCGGAAGCTGCGTCGGGTGGTGAGATCGCGATTTTGAAGAATGGCGATATCATTGATATCGATGTTCATAAGAACAAATTGAATGTCCGGTTGTCTTCACAGGAGATCAAGAGTCGTCTGAAGAAGCTTAAGCCTTTTCAAAGCAAGATCAAAGGCGGTTGGCTTAAACGTTATCAGCGTTTTGTAACAAGTGCGGATACGGGGGCGGTTCTAAATATAAAGGATTAGCGATGAAAGTTGCCATGATCGTCTGTGTTATGTCGGTTTCATTTAAGAAGGAAGTTTTTTGTTATTCAGCGTAATGTTTTCTTTTTTGCGTCGACCAACAAAGAACATAATAACAAAGGGGGATTTATGGATTTAAAGAAGTATTTCAAAGAGCATAAAGGTATCGGTATTCTGAGCACGGCCGATCTTAAAGGTCATGTTAATGCTGCTGTCTATGCACAGCCGCATATCATTGATAAAGATCGCGTGGCGTTCATCATGGCAGAGAAATTAACACGTGCTAATGTAGAGAAAAACCCGCATGCCGTATATCTTTTTAAAGAAGATGGTCCTGGTTATAAGGGTTTGCGCATATATTTGAAAAAACAGGGTGAGTTTAAGGACGAGCGTTTTGTTAAGCAAGTTTGCGATATCGCTTATCCTGGTCCTTATTGTTCCGTTGATGCATTGAAGGGTAGTTACTTATTGTCCTTTAAGATTGAGAAAGTACTGCCTTTAGTGGGTGATGGTAAAAAAACAGCCTGATCCTTTAAGAAAACCGTAACTCTGGTTATAATTGATCCTATGACATTCCTTTTTCTTGGAATCGCATCGGGCATATTTCTTGGTCTTGTTCTTGGCCCCAGGGCTGTTTTTCTTAAGCCTTTGGGTGATATTTTCCTCAATCTTCTGTTTACCGCTGTTGTTCCTCTTGTTTTTTTCTCTATGTCATCTGCGATCTCATCTATGGGCGATACACGTCGTATGGCCCGTGTGATGGGCTGGATGATGTTCTTTTTTGTTTTGACCGGGATCGTTGCATCGTTGGTGATGATCACGGCGGTAAAAATATTCCCTCCATTCGCCGGAATCCCGTGGGCACTGCCGCAAGGTGATCCGCCGGCTGCCCTGAGCGCAGCCGAAGTGCTTGTACGGACATTTACAACCCCGGACTTCTTGGATCTTTTATCGAAGAAGAGTATGCTGCCGCTTATTATTTTTGCTCTTCTGATAGGCGTTGCTACGGCGGCATCACGTGAAAAAGGGGCGGCTTTTGCGAGGTTTCTTGTTGCCGGAAATGAGGTCATGGGGCGGGTGATCGCGCTTATTATGCTTTATGCGCCCATAGGCTTGGGCGCGTATATCGCTTATCTCGTGGGCACGATGGGCGCGCAATTGATGGGGTCTTATGCGCGCGTTTTTATTGTCTATTACCCTGTCGCGCTTCTTTATTTCTTTATCGCGTTTTCACTGTATGTTTATTGGTCCGCTTCCAGACTTGGATTAAAAGCTTTTTGGCGGAGTATCCCCTCCACGGCGCTTACGGCTTTGGCCACAGGTAGCAGTGTGGCAACGATCCCGGTGAATCTTGAAGCCGCAAAAAAGATCGGGGTTAAAGATGAGGTCCGTGATCTGATCATTCCTTTGGGAGCCACGATCCATATGGAAGGTTCTTGTCTGGGGGCGATCGTGAAGATCGCATTCTTGTTTGGCCTTTTTCAGATACCATTTACGGGGTGGGATGTTTGGTTAACGGCGATAGGGATCGCGGTCTTATCAGGCACGGTCATCAGTGGCATTCCCGCTGGAGGAATGATCGGTGAATTATTGATCGTGACGCTTTACGGGTTTCCTATCGCGGCATTGCCTTTGATCACTATGATCGGTACCATCATTGATCCTCCGGCTACAATGATCAATGCTGTGGGTGATAATGTGGCCTGTATGATGGTTTCGCGTGTCATGAACGGTCGGGGTTGGATCGGGAAAATGGATAAGGTTTGATCGTGGTATTCTTTCTGCGTTTTCTTGTACTGTGTTTGATGGCTGTTACATCGCTGGCATGTGTCGGCATTTTAAGACAAGGGCGCCCTGTTTTTGAGGGCGTTTTTTCTTTTGACACTGCGATCACACGGCAGGTTGTTGAGATCCGCCCGTCTACACAAAGCATTTACAAAGCAGATCTTACAGATCTGGACTTACGATGGGGATATTTGGGTTAAAACATTCGGCCCTTGGCCGGTGGTTATAGGACGTAATGGTTTTGCTGGCGCGCATGAAAAAAGAGAAGGTGATGGTAAAACCCCATCAGGTGTTTATCCCATAGGCTTGGCATTTGGCAAAGAAGATCGACTAAGGACAGGGCTTTTTTATCGTCAAACCATGGAGGATGATATTTGGGTCGATGATGTGACGGCGGTTGAATATAATCGCTGGGCTAAGCTTCCGACAGGTGTTTTGTCTTATGAGAAGATGCATCGTGCCGACGGGTTATATGACCTGGGGGCTGTGATCGAATATAACACAGACCCTGTTGTTCCGGGTTATGGCAGTGCGATCTTTATTCATATTTGGCGTGATCACGGGCGCAAACCAACGGCGGGGTGTGTGGCCCTGGATGCAGGGCGTTTGCGATTGCTTTTAGAATGGTTAAGGTCGGATATGAATCCGAGGATCGTTCTTTCAGGTCAATGAGAGGATGCTGTTTTGAATACAATGGTCTTGGCATTCGCGATG